>NZ_JFWX01000014.1:0-90282 GCF_000588095.1 Acinetobacter sp. 1130196
ACTGATGTGACGGAATTTAATGTTAACGGTGAAAAACTTTATCTATCACCAATTATAGATTTGTTTAATGGGGAAATTATTACTTTCCGGATCCAACGTAAACTCAATTATGAGTTAGTGAAAGATATGCTCATTCATGCCTTAGCTAAACTTAAGCGACATGAGAAACCAATTCTCCATTCAGATCAAGGATGGCAATATCAAATGGCTCATTACCAACAGCAATTAAAGCAACATGGTTTAATTCAAAGTATGTCTCGTAAAGGAAATTGCTTAGATAATGCTGTAATAGAAAGCTTCTTTGGAATATTAAAATCGGAATGCTTTCATGGAGAAAAATTTCAATCAATTGATGAATTAGAGAAAACGATACGAGAATACATTATTATTATAATCATGAGAGAATCAAGGTGAAGCTACAAGGTTTATCCCCGGTACAATATAGAAACCAGTTTATAAAAACTGCTTAACTAACTGTCCAACTTTATGGGGTCAGATCATCCTACCGCAAAGAAAAGGGGACGCAAGGGTCTAACGAATTATAGTAGAACTACAATCCGCTATGAGCTTACGGTCTGTCAAAACCGTCTGGCAATGTAGGCCAGCAACGAGATAATAATCGGTGATTTTAAATACGTCAATTTAATATTTAAAATATTTTTGATTTAATAATAAAACTAAATAGATTTTAAAATAAAAATATTATTATTAACTTTTTATTTATATTTGATGAGAAAAAATAATAAATATAGAAATATTTTGCCAGTACCAAAAAAGAACTTGATTGTTAAGATCTATTTTTGTCGTTTTTATAGAGATAAGAATGGAACGAGTTGTCATCACAGGTATGGGAATTAATTCTTGTATTGGAAATACATTAGAGACAGTAACCGAGTCCTTAAAAGCAGGCCGCTCGGGCATTCGCTATAACGAAGTCTATGCAAAACTGAACTTTCGAAGTCATGTCAGCGCCACTGCCGAAATGAATTTTGAAAACATCGATCCTGAGCTAAAAAAACACATGGGCGTTTGCGCGATGTATGCCTACAACTCGGCACTCGATGCGCTACAACATGCTGAGCTTGATGTAAATGACATTGCCAATAACTCAAAATATGGCGTGATTGGGGGAACAGGCGGCACCTCAACAGCGTCTATCATCGACATGTTGCATACCTTAAAAGAAAAAGGCGCAAGCGAGGTATCGCCCGATTTAGCACCACGCTACCTAACAAATACCATTAGCTCTAACTTATCACGCGCTTTTAACTTAAAAGGCGTATCTCAATCGATCGCGAGTGCCTGCGCGACTTCAGCCGATGCAATCGGTTACGCATATCACCTTATTGCGGCTGGTAAACAAGATCTGATGCTGGCGGGCGGGGGCGAAGAAGACCATTGGTCCCAAACCGCAATATTCGATGCAATGGGCGCCTTATGCTCTAAATATAACGATGCACCAGAAACGGCTTCACGGCCATATTCAGTCGATAACGATGGCTTTGTGATCGCTGGCGGCGGTGGCATGGTGGTTTTGGAGTCTTTAAGCCATGCGCAAAAGCGCGGAGCAAAAATCTTGGCAGAAGTGGTTGGCTATGCTGCCAATAGTGATGGTGTCGATATGGTGGCTCCAAGTGGCGAAGGCGCGACTCGCTGTATTAAGCTAGCACTCGCAGAAGCCAAGCAAAATGGCTCTGAAACCATTGACTATATCAACACGCATGGTACTTCAACGCCGGCAGGCGACATACCCGAACTATTAGCTATAGAAAGAGCGTTTGGCAGTGAAAAAGTACCGCCACTGAGTTCGACCAAGTCGATGACTGGGCATAGTTTGGGGGCAGCAGGCGTACACGAAGCCATTTATTCTATTTTAATGCTGCAAAATAACTTTATCGCGCCGAGTATTAATATTACCGAACTACGCGAAGAAGCGAAAAAGTTCGATATTGTTCAAACCAGCAGAGAAACCGAACTCAAAACAGTGATGAGTAATAGCTTTGGTTTTGGTGGCGTAAATACCTGTCTGGTTTTTAGAAAATGGGAAGGGTAATTTAAAACTCGAAATATATAGGCTTTAGAAAAAATAAATTCAAATAGTTAAGAAAAGCGTAATGGATTACGCTTTTTCTCTCATCAGACATAGTTTAAGCAGCTTGAATGGCTTCACCACAAAGAGAAACAGTTTCTTGTTTATGCTGGTGTAAGTACCAGAACTGATCTGCAACTGTTTCTGGATGTACCGCGTAAGTTTTATCCTTCGCTTCTGGGGTTCCATCTACGAAACCGTTTACAATCACTTGGCTCACATAAACATTTGAGTCAGCAAGACTATGAGCAAGCAAGTTGGTGGCTTTGTATTGAGCGGCAGCAGTAGTTGCTAGCGATGAATATTCTTTGGCAACCAAGTCGATGCCAACTGCATCGAAAGCAAAAATTCCGTTTGTCGATAAAATGCTACCGTGGTTCTTCTCTAAATCACCTAAGCAAGCTTGTACCGTCGCAATATAGCTCGAAACACGAATATGAAAGCTTTTAGTAAGCTCTAGTGGAGGGGTTTTTAAGATATTGCCTTCAATATCATGGAAAGCATTCCAATGAATATTTTTAATCTCTCCTAATTGATCTTTAATACGTTTAATTAGGTTTGGTATATCTTCAAGAACCGCTAAATCACATGTAAAAGCGTAAGCTTCAATACCTTGTGCCTTAAGTTCTAAGATGGCTTTTTCAAGTTTTTCAGCATTACGTGCCACTAAACCGATTTTATAGCCTTCTTTACCAAACTTATGTGCCACGGCTTTGGAAATACCTGTTCCATAACCAAAAATTATAATATTGTTGTTCATTATAAAGTTCCAAAAAACCAATTATTTGGTTAGAAATAATTTATAATATGTTTTTATAATGTATTCAAGCGAAAAAATTAAATCTAAAAATAATGCAGAAAGAACAAGACAAAAATATGAAAAACAGAAAGAAGTTAGTTGGGTTTGAATACTTCGGATGATGTAGCTTTTATTAAAATTTCAAATTTATAAAAAACCTAGAGTAGTGTTTTCCGAATTGAAGAAATGTTTACTATCTATTTTCTAATAGGATCATAGAGTGATTTAATTGGTAAAATAAACCGAAAAATAGAAGTAAAGTGGAATTTAAATATAACTAATTATAGGTAAATGGGAATAAATTCTTTTAAATTTGTCTAATGGCGTAAAAATTCCCAAAAATATTAAAAATTCGCTTTTCTTAGAAAAACAATCCCGCAGGGTGCTGGCTAAACTATATCTCAAGGGTGTGATAGGGATCGAAAAGAGTAGCATGCACCAAAACGTATAACGTTAGTGTGTACTCACCCAAAAGGTCTCGATTCGGCTTAGGACGCTATAGATCAAAAGTTTATAGGCACAAGGTTATAACTTACAAAGTTATGATTGTTGAAGTAAACCATAGATGTTTTCCCTTGACACCCTAAAAAATTCTCTATAATAAAAACTATACTTTACAAGAATATAATTTATGAATAAGCCTTATCTTTCTGCTTTACCTAGCGATAGCCAAATCTCATCTCAATTGAACAATGCTTACTTCCACGACTCGTGGAGTATTGTGCTGGGTCAACCCGACCTAAATGTATTTCAGCAACTTATTAAACTGTTCCATCACACTCCAGAGTGGGTCGAGTGGAGTATGAACATGCGTAATAAAATTACTTCCAAGATTGGACTTAAAGATTTAGGAAGTTTTAAGCAAATTGATTCGAATAAAAAAGAAAATGAGTATGTTGCAGGCGACCGAATTGGAATTTTCACCTTACGGCAACGTACCGAAAATGAATTAGTGATTGGAGATGATGACAAGCATTTAAATGTGACTTTATCTATTTATAAGAATGAAAAGACTCAAGTACTGACCGTAACCACAGTGGTACATATTAAAAATTGGCTTGGAAGACTCTACATGATGCCGGTGATTCCTGCACATCGAAAAATAGTGCCAGCAACTTTACAAATATTGGGTTAAAGCATTATTTTTATTTACGATGTTGTCGTCTTAAATCATTTATATAATATCCTTATTATTATAATTGCGAGCTGAATAAGATGGAGAATAAAAACCAGTGTCGCCAATGTGCCGTATGCGGAAAGAATTTCCCGTTAAAAGATCTGGTTTCGGGTGAAGTCATTCGAAATGTGATTAGCGATGAAATTATCCAAGATCATCCAGATTGGAATTACTCAAGCTTTATTTGTCGAGCCGATCTGGCAGATTATCGAATTAAATACGTGCAATCATTATTACGCTCCGAAAAGGGTGAACTCTCTAATTTAGAAAATGAAGTGATTGGCAGTATGCAACGCCATGAATTAATTAGCCGAAATACCGAATCTGATTTTGATCAAAAGTGGACGTTTGGAGAAAAATTAGCAGATAAGATTGCATCATTTGGCGGAAGTTGGTCTTTCCTTATTTGTTTTGCGATCTTTTTAACAGGTTGGATAGTATTAAATACAGTCGTGATGGTGGTACGTCCTGTCGACCCTTATCCTTTTATTTTGTTGAATTTAGTGCTGTCATGTTTAGCCGCAATTCAGGCACCTATTATTATGATGAGTCAAAATCGTCAAGAAGCCAAAGACCGTTTGCGCTCTCAACATGACTATCAAATTAATTTAAAAGCTGAGCTTGAGATTCGCCATTTACATGAAAAAATGGATCATCTTTTATCGCATCAGTGGGAAAGGCTTGCACATATTCAAGAAATTCAGCTCGATCTTTTAGCGGAAATGAATAAAAAACGATAAAGATTTTTCGAGTTTCACGTGGAACATGAGCATAGCTTATAGATTGTTTTGCGGTAGGTCTGAAATTTCTTTATGATTTGCCGCCATGCTCCATTGCTGTTTCTACGACCATGCCTTTAAACGACAACTTTGTTTATGCTCCACCACAAGATCCGCTTTCAATTTTATTTGAAGATGACGATTTGATTGTGGTTGATAAACCTGCGGGCTTGTTGTCGGTCATGGGCCGGTTACCTGAGCATCATGACAGTGCTTATTTAAGGGTGCTGGAAAAGTTCCCTTTGGCTAAAGTGACGCATCGTTTAGATATGGCAACCTCGGGTTTGCTTATGTTTGCCAAGCACCGTGATGCAGAAGTCGCGGTAAGTAAAATGTTTCAGGCCAGAACAGTCAAAAAGCATTATATTGCTTTGGTGCAAGGCCAAGTCGCACAAGAGGGTAGTGTTGAAGTTCCACTCATTACCGACTGGGAAAATCGCCCAAGACAAATTGTACATTTTGAATTAGGCAAACATGCTAAAACCTTGTTTCAGCCTTTGGTTTATGATGAAAAAACAGATCAAACTAGGGTTTTACTTGAACCAGTCACAGGCCGTTCGCACCAGCTACGTGTGCACATGATGCACATTGGCCATCCGATTATGGGCGACAAGTTATATCACCCTGAACCTAAACGTTTTCATTTAAGCCGTATGGCCTTGCATGCTGCGTATTTGGCTTTTCAACATCCATTGAAAGGAACCGATGTCGTGATTGAATCGCAAGTGCCTTTTTAAAAAATTAAAATTTGATGCAATTCGCAACTGAATACATATCCAAACTGCAATAAAAGTCGGTTATTCTTGATGTCCAATAATACAAATTAGAGCAACAACAAGGACAATCTAATGAATCGCGACTACGAACAATTTCCCGATGACGATAACGGCAATGTACTTTGGCAAATGGTTGAAGATGGGGATGACTTAACAGAGCTGCATGAAATTGAATTTTCAATTGCTTTTCATGATCAAAAAAATGCAGAGCAATGTGCACTTTACTTACTTTACCAAGAACAAAAAGTTTCACTTTTCCAAGATGACTCTGTTGAGCCAAACGAGTGGGTAATTACCATCTTCGTAAACATGGAACCTGAGTATTCAGATATCGTTGATTTGGAACAATGGTTTGCCAGCATCGCTGAAAAATTTCAGGGTGAATATGACGGATGGGGCTGTATGGCCTATGTCTTTGAAGAAGAAACTGAAGAAGACGACCTCTTACAGTAAGGTCTAAAAAGAGTAGGAGATAATCATGAACTTATCTCAGAAACAAATTGCGGTACGGTTTCTAGAACTTGCCGCAGCAGGCGAAGTTGATGAAGCTTATAGCAATTACACCGCACCGAACTTCAAGCATCACAACCCTTATTATGCGGGTGATGCAACTTCGTTGAAGGAAGGGATGCGTGAAAGCGCGGCTGAAAATCCCAACAAAGTCTTTGATGTTCAGCATGTCATTGAAGATGGAACTTTAGTCGCTGTACATTCGAAACTTGAAATGCAAATGAACGGCAAATCCACCATTTTGGCTGTGGTTCATATTTGCCGTTTTGAAAATGGAAAAATTGCTGAGCTTTGGGACATCGGGCAAATGCAGCCTGAACAGCTTGTGAATGAAAATGGCATGTTCTAATAAAAAGCCCGAAATAATTCGGGCTTTTTTATTTTATAGATGAATTAAAACTTCCACTGTGCCGAGATTGAAGCATTCAGTGGCTCACCCGGTTGAATCCACAAATCGCTGTAGCTTGAAACATAGTAAGTTTTATCAAACAGATTGTTTACGTTCAGTTGATAGCGTAAGCGGTCAGATGGAGCATAGTAAGCATTTAGGTTTACGAGGGTATAGCTTGGTAAATTAAAGCCATTATCAAGGTTATGTCCACTGCGTTCACCCACATAGGTAAGGTTGGCACCTACACCTGCTTTTGTTGAGCCTTCTTGTAGAAATTCATAATTGGTACTTACAGCACCTTGGTGTTTTGGAACATTACTTAGACGTGCACCTTTTGCCAAGTCTTGGTCTTTTTCAATTTGAGCATCAGTATAACTGTAGTTAGCATTGACGAACCAGCGGTCAGTGATTTGGCTATTTAAGTCAAACTCAATTCCTTTACTGCTCACTTCGCCTGCTGCGGTTTGAAAGTTACTGTCGATTGGGTCTGTTGTGAGTACATTTCGTTTTTTCATTTTAAACAGAGCGAGACTCAGCACACTTTGGTCATTCAATTTATATTTGGTGCCGACCTCATAGCTTTCGCCTTTTTCAGGAGCGAAGGTTTGTCCATTTCGGTTCATACCACTATTCATGGCAAATGAGCGGCCATAGTTTGTATAAAATGCCCACTGGTCAGAGGCTTTAAAATTTACTCCGAAACGTGGACTATTTTGGTGAAGCGTCTGGTTGCTTTCAGTCTGAGTCAGGTGATTTTTAAAGTCTTGTTCGACCTGATCAAAACGGTTGCCAAATAGCACACTCCACTCGTCATTAAAAAAGATCTGATCTTGTACATTAAGCGCAAAGTAACGCTGCTGTTCTTTTGTATTGGTAAATGGTGCTAGGTTTGGTAAATATTTGCCATATTCAGGTTGGTAAATATCAATTGTGTTTGGTGAGCTTGTGCTGTGATTACGACGAAGCTGGTTTTGTTTGTAGTCGAGTTGACCAAGTTCGGTTGAAAGTAAAATTTCATGGCGAGCCCAAGACGTATCAAGCTTGCCAAGTAACTCTGTCTGAGCCAGCACATCTTCGCTTGTATAATCACGATAGCGACGTTGACGCTCTAAAGTACGTCCATCTGCTTGTATACGACGAGGTTCGGTTGCAAAGCCGACCATTTTAGCGTCTTTATAGCTAACCGCACTATTTAGCTTCCAGTCAGGGTTAAATTCGTGACTCAGACGTAATTGGTAAAAGTAATCTTTTATTTTCAAATCGCCATCGTCAGGTTCACCTGTAAAGGTTTTCGGGTCCATCACAAACTGATGATTGACTGTGCTTACACCACGGTCAAAGGTTCCTTTATGCTCTGTAAATTCACTGTCAAAGTCGAGTTGCGTTTGGTCTGAAATTTTCCATGTGAGCTGTGGTGAAAAGAACCAGCGTTCACTGCTGACATGATCACGAAAGCTTTGATTATCTTCATGAGCCACTGCTACACGATAGGCCAGTTCATCGTTTATAGGCGCCGTGTGTTCCAGACTAATTCGATATTGTTCTTGGGTATTGGCACGTAGGTTAACTTCACTTTCGCTTTCCCACTGTGGTTTTTTACTGTTGAGGTTAAGCAAACCACCTGTTTCGCCGCGACCATATAAAGCCGCCATAGGCCCTTTTAAAAACTCTAAAGATTCAATATTTACGACATCTTTAGGAGCGCTAATCCCTCGGTTGACACTCAAGCCGTTACGGATCATAGAGGCACCTAAATTGGGGTCGGTACTAAAACCACGGAAAGAGTAGTTATCCCAAAAGCCGCCACCAAAACTGTTTTGATGAAAAACCCCACTCACCAAGCTTAATGCGTCATCAATCCGTTGAACGTCTTGTTGTTCCATCATTTGTTTTGAAACATAAGCACGGTTAAAAGGGACATCTAAAACATCGTGAGAAAATTTAGTCGCCGAGCTATTTTGGCTCACACCTTCTTGGGTACTTTCAGCCTGAACGCGTATGGTCTCAAGTACCGTTGACGTTTCTTCTGCCCAAGTGAATGTCGATATAAATGATAGACCCAACGAAGACAACAATCCTAATTTGTGTTGCATAAATAATCAGCCATAAAAGACAAAAGAACTATAATGTAATAGTATAACGTTACATTATTTTGTTGATTACCGCTATGCCTATAGAAAAAAATATTGAACGTTTACAGTCGATTGATGCATTGCGTGGTTTGGTTATCCTCATTATGTTGCTCGACCATGTAAGAGAAACTTTCTATTTACATAAACAGGTTACCGATCCAATGGACGTAACAGTAACAGAACCAGCATTATTTGGCAGTCGATTATTGGCACATATTTGCGCTCCGGTTTTTGTACTTTTAACCGGTATTTCTGCATTTTTATTTCAATCAAAAAAACAGGACTTACAACAAACGCGTACCTTTCTATTAAAACGCGGCTTATTTTTAATTGTGTTAGAGCTTACCATTGTGAATTTTGCATGGACAGCGACTTTTCCACCCGAAGTCATTTATTTACAGGTGATTTGGGCGATCGGTATTAGCATGGTGGTATTAGCTTGCTGTGTAAGTTTACCTTTGCCTGTTATTGCTGGTGTAGGGTTGATGATTATTTTTGGGCACAACTTATTAGATTCTGTGCACTTCTCACAAGGCATCCTACAAAATATATGGTTCGTTTTACACGAACGTGGCTGGCTTGAGTTTGCGGGCATTAAGCTTCGTACAAGTTACCCTGTTTTACCTTGGATAGGGGTGATTTTATTAGGCTACGTATTAGGCCAGTTGTTTAGTTCAAAATATACAGCAAAGCAAAGAGGCCGCGCTTTACTTAGTCTAGGTTTCGCAAGTATTGGGTTGTTTGTTTTACTGCGTTTTATCAATGTTTATGGTGACCATCCGTGGCAGCATTTTGAGACATTACAACTAAGCCTCATGAGTTTTTTTAATGTCACCAAGTATCCGCCATCTTTACTGTTTATTTTGCTGAATGTTGGAATTGGCTTACTTGTGCTCGTTGCTTTTGAACGTATGCAGCAATATTCATTTCTAAAACCATTGGTCGTGTTTGGCTCGGTGCCGATGTTTTTTTATTTACTGCATTTATATGTGCTGAAACTGATGTATGTATTTGCGCTAACTATGTGGGGAGCTAACTATGGGAGCTATTTGTCGGTCGGCCATGTATGGATGCTGTGGTTAATTACGATTGTACTGTCTTTTGCACTGTATCCAGCGGTGAAATGGTTCTCGAAATTTAAACATCAAAACAAGCATATTTCGATTTTAAAATATTTCTAATTTTTAAAACGTGAGTAAAGCGAGTTCAATAATGCTCGCTTTACTTGCTTACATCTAAATATAAAGTTTCTTTCACTTCTTCCATGACCACATAACTGTGTGAAGATGCCGAGGCTGGGAGTTTCTTTAATAGATCTCCTAACAAGCGGCGATATGCACTCATTTCTTTTAAACGCGCTTTTACGAGGTAGTCAAATTCGCCTGAAATAAGGTGACATTCAAGCACTTCAGGAATCTCAACGAGGTCTCTGGCCACTTGGTCAAATACATCACCAGATTTGGCAGATAACTTAATTTCTAAAAAGACAAGCAGATTACGGTCCACAAAGGCTGGGTTTAGCCGAGCGTAATAACCCATGATAATGCCATCGCGTTCAAGGCGTTTTACACGCTCTGAACAAGGGGTGGTCGACAGGTTAACTCTCGATGCTAATTCACTAATCGCAATTCGTCCTTCACGCTGCAAAATGTCCAGAATCATGCGATCTATACGATCTAAGGGGCGCATAGATATTTCCTCTTTTTTTAAAATTCTCGCGAGAAAAACATAAATTTACCTAGATTATACCCTGAAAAACAGTGAAATAAACTATTGAAGCAGAAATATACTAGTGAAATAAACTGGTGTGCGTGAGGGAATGGAAATGCGCGTAATTGTATTAGGTAGCGGCGTTATTGGAGTGGCAAGTGCCTATTATCTAGCTCAACAAGGAGCTGAGGTCACTGTTCTTGATCGCCAGTCAGGTCCTGCTGAAGAGACAAGTTTTGGTAACGCAGGTCAAATTTCGCCTGGGTATTCGACCCCTTGGGCAGCACCAGGAATCCCTTTTAAAGCTGTGAAATGGATGTTCCAACATCACGCACCGCTTGCGATTAATTTAGATGGCAGCATGTGGCAGTTACAGTGGATGGCGCAAATGCTAAAAAACTGTAATCCGCAAAGTTATGCTGTGAACAAAGAACGTATGATGCGCGTGGCTGAATATAGCCGTGACTGTTTACGTGAGCTTAGAAAAGATACGGGTATTCACTACGAAAACCGCGCTAAAGGTACGTTGCAGCTATTCCGCAAAGAAGCACAAATGGAAGCGGTTCAACGCGACATTAGCGTGCTTGAAGAATGCGGCGTAAGCTACGAATTATTAAATGGTAACGAGCTTGGTCGTGTAGAACCAGCTTTAGCAAATGCACAAGATAAACTCGTTGGTGGTTTACACTTACCAAATGATGAAACAGGTGACTGTTATTTATTTACCAATGCCTTAGCTCAAATTGCTAAAGAGCTAGGTGTTAACTTCCAGTTTAATCAGAACGTAGAAAAATTGATTGTTGAAGGCGACCAAATTAAGGGCGTTCAAGTTAATGGTAAAGTTTTAACAGCAGATCGTTATGTCCTAGCGTTTGGTAGCTATTCACGTGATTTCTTGAAACCACTTGATCTACAGTTGCCTGTATATCCTGTAAAAGGTTACTCGTTGACGATTCCTATTGTTGACCCAGCTTTTGCTCCGCAATCTACAGTGCTTGATGAAACCTATAAAATCGCGATTACTCGTTTTGACCAACGTATTCGTGTAGGTGGAATGGCAGAGTTAAGCGGTTTCAATTTGGGTCTAAACGAAGACCGCCGTGCAACTTTGCAAATGGTCACTCAGGACTTGTTCCCAGGCGGTGATATGGCACAGGCATCTTTCTGGACGGGTCTACGTCCAATGACACCAGACAGCACTCCAATTATTGGTGCGACTCGCTTTAAAAATCTGTTCTTGAATACAGGTCACGGTACTTTAGGTTGGACCATGGCATGTGGTTCAGGAAAATTAATCAGTGACATCGTATTGAATCATAAGACTGAAATCAGTACAGATGGTCTTTCAATTCAGCGTTATTCACACGCGCATGCTGCATAACGGACGTTAGGAAAGTAATCATGCCTCGTCCTATTACCGCAGTGATCCACCATCAAGCTTTACAAAATAACTTGGTGGTGGTGCGCAAGGCTATGCCAAACAGTAAGGTTTTTGCCGTTGTAAAAGCCAATGCTTATGGACACGGAATTGAACGTGTTTATGAAGCATTTAAAGCAGCAGATGGCTTTGCCTTACTTGATCTTGATGAAGCAAAACGAATTCGTGCTCTAGGTTGGACAGGTCCAATTTTATTGCTCGAAGGAGTTTTCTCTCCTCAAGATTTATTTGATTGTGTGCAGTATCAGCTTAGTTTCACCGTTCATAGTGAAGCGCAAATCGAGTGGGTAGAAAAGCATCCTTATCCGGCTCAATTTGATGTTTTCTTGAAAATGAATAGTGGTATGAACCGTCTTGGTTTTAAACCACAACACTATGTTCAAGCTTGGGAACGTTTAAATAACTTGGCAAATGTGTCCAAGATTACGCACATGACGCATTTTTCAGATGCAGATGCCGATCGTTTTGGTCAGCAAGGTATTGATTATCAAATTACTGCCTTTGAAGAAATTGTAAAAGATTTACCGGGTGAAAGATCGGTAAGCAATAGTGCAGCAATTTTGCGTTATCAAGACCAGCTCAAATCAGATTATGCCCGCAGTGGCATCATGCTCTATGGCAGCTCGCCAGATTACCCAACGCATAGTATTGCAGATTGGGGCTTGCAGCCGACCATGAGCTTACGCAGTGAAATTATTTGCGTTCAGCATTTAGAGCCGAATGAAAGCGTAGGTTATGGCTCAAACTTTGTCGCAGAGCAACCCATGAGGATTGGGATTGTGGCTTGCGGCTATGCCGATGGTTATCAACGTATTTCGCCAACAGGTACTCCAGTTTTAGTGGACTCAGTACGCACACGTACAGTTGGCCGAGTCAGTATGGATATGTTGGCAGTCGATTTAACGGGTATTGAGAGTGCAAAAGTCGGTAGTGAAGTCGTGCTCTGGGGCCAATCAAGTACAGGCGTCATTTTACCTATAGATGATGTTGCAGTTTCATCCGGTACGGTGGGTTATGAACTGATGTGTGCCGTCACCGCCCGTGTTCAATTTATTAATCAGGTATAAGGAAATCCGAATGTCTAATTCAGATATACAAAAGATTAACACTAACGAAGTCATGAGCGCCGTGACTGTTTTTAACAAAGTGGTTTATTTGTCAGGTCAGGTACCTAAAAATACCGAGCAAGACGTGGCAGGCCAAACTCGTGAAATTCTTGCCACGATTGATGAACTTTTGGCATTAGCCAATACCGATAAATCTCGCTTGCTTTCTGCGCAGCTCTATTTGAAAAATCTTTCTGACTTTTCAACCGTAAATGCAATTTGGGTTGATTGGTTAAAAGGGTGTGTTGCGCCATCGCGTGCCACAATTCAGGCCGATTTGGTCAATCCAAATTGGTTAATTGAAATTGCCGTGACGGCAGCACAAAAGTAATTCGTTTTTACTCCAAAAATGATGATGTATCTAACAGAAGGAAGATAGATACGGTTTATCCAGTCATTTTTTGGTGAACAGATTCAGTGACCTATGGCATACGGTTCGATTTTCGCCATAGGTTGCTGATCTTAACAAAGGAATTCAAAAAGGAATTTTAATATGACAACGGCTCGTCATTCAGATACGGAAAACTCTCCTGATCATCTGCAACGAAAACTGTCTAACCGTCATTTACAACTGATTGCTATTGGCGGTGCAATTGGAACTGGCCTATTTATGGGTTCAGGTAAAACCATCTCCCTCGCAGGCCCTTCAATTCTCTTTATTTATATGATTATTGGAGGCATGTTCTTTTTCTTAATGCGTGCAATGGGTGAGTTACTCCTTGCAAATCTGCATTACAAATCTTTTGTTGATATGGCTCATGACCTGATTGGTCCTTGGGCCGGTTACTATTTGGGCTGGACCTATTGGTTAGGTTGGGTGCTGGTGGGTATTGCGGACCTTTCAGCGGTCATTAACTATTTGAGTTTCTGGTTGCCCGATGGTGCAAGTTTTTCCCCAATACAGCAGGCCATGATTAGTGCAGGTTGTGTGTTATTTGTGATGGGGCTTAACCTCCTAACAGTACGACTATTTGGTGAAATTGAATTCTGGTTTGCACTTATTAAGATTCTGGCAATTATTGGCCTGATCGGAGTAGGCGGCTACATGATTTTCAGCCATTTCCAAGCTCCACAAGGTGCTGTTGCAAGCATTAGTAATGTTTGGGCGCACGGTGGTTTATTCCCGAAAGGCACGGAAGGCTTTTTGGCAGGATTCCAGATTGCTGTATTTGCTTTTGTCGGGGTAGAACTGGTAGGTACAACTGCTGCTGAAACCAAAGACCCAGAAAAGAACCTACCGAAAGCAATTAATGCGATTCCGGTACGTATTATTCTGTTCTATGTGTTGGCGCTATTTATTGTGATGTCAGTAACCCCGTGGGATCACATTCGTGCAGATAAAAGCCCGTTTGTTGAGTTATTCTTAAATGCGGGTATTCCGGTTTCTGCCATCATCATGAACTTGGTGGTGCTGTCTTCAGTGATGTCATCAATGAACAGCGGTGTGTTTTCAACCAGTCGTATGTTGTTTGGTTTATCGAAAGATGGTCAGGCACCGGGTGCATTTGGTCGTTTATCAAAACGCGCAGTTCCTTCAAATGGTTTAATTTTCTCTTGTACTTTTATTATGGGCGGAGCAGTACTTCAGTACTTTGTTCCAAACACGATGGAGGCATTTACGTTGGCAAGTTCACTTTGTGTGATTCTATTCATTAGTGTTTGGAGTCTCATTATGGTGTGCTATTTACGCTATCGTAAATTACGTCCTGAATTACATGAAAAATCGACATTTAAAATGCCGGGTGGCATTTTGATGAGTTATGTTGTTTTGGCATTTATGCTTTTTACTTTAGTCATCTTGGCATTAGAGCCAGATACTTTGAAAGCTTTATATGTCAGTCCGGTATGGTTAGTTATTTTAGGTGTTACCTATCATGTGTTGTATAAACCACGCATGAAAAAGCTAGGACGTGAACTCGTTAACGATCATTAAGTTTTATTAAAAAGCCAATCAATCATGATTGGCTTTTTTTATTTTCATCAGTTTTTTTATCGGAATAATATTGTTTATTTTTGAATCAATAGCACAGTTTTGAGGGGGGGAGTAAAGCGACATCTAGCATTATCACATGCTAAACTCCGGCTAATCTGGTGAATCGAGATTGGATAATTAAAATTGCCGTGAAGGCAGTACATAAATAATGCAACTTAAAAAATAGGGACAAAAGATAGATCAATTAAGGAAAAAATATACTTGAACATCTTGTCCTGAGGTATAGACTCAGCAACCCACGATATACGGTTCGTTTTCTCCCTATAGGTTGCTGATTTAAATTAAGCAAAATATAAAAAGGACTTCTAATATGACAATGGTTCATCATTCAGATGAGGCAGGCTCCCCTGATCATTTACAACGGAAATTAAGTAATCGCCACTTACAGCTCATTGCAATTGGCGGCGCAATTGGTACCGGTCTATTTATGGGCTCGGGCAAAACCATCTCTCTCGCAGGTCCTTCAATTCTTGTAATCTACATGTTAATTGGTGGAATGTTCTTCTTCCTTATGCGCGCATTGGGTGAATTACTACTTGCTAATTTACATTACAAGTCATTTGTCGACATGGCGTATGACCTAATTGGTCCGTGGGCTGGCTACTATATAGGTTGGACCTATTGGTTAGGCTGGGTACTGGTCGGTATTGCCGATCTTTCTGCGGTTATTAACTATTTAAGTTTCTGGTTACCCGAAGGCGCCAGTTTTTCACCCATGCAACAAGCGATGATTAGTGCGGGCTGTGTACTATTCGTCTTAAGCCTTAACCTTCTTACAGTAAAGTTGTTTGGTGAGGTTGAGTTCTGGTTTGCGCTTATTAAGATTTTAGCCATTATCGGTTTGATTGGTGTGGGCGGCTACATGATTTTAACCCACTTCCAAGCTCCTCATGGTGACGTGGTAAGCATCAGTAACGTCTGGTCACATGGTGGTATATTTCCAAAAGGTGTAAGCGGGTTTTTGGCAGGTTTCCAGATCGCCGTATTTGCCTTTATTGGTGTTGAGCTGATTGGTACAACTGCTGCTGAAACGAAAGATCCAGAAAAGAACCTACCAAAAGCAATTAACGCGATTCCGGTACGTATTATCCTGTTTTATGTGTTAGCACTTTTTGTGGTGATGTCTGTAACACCTTGGGATCATATTCGTGCCGATAAAAGCCCGTTTGTTGAGTTGTTCTTAAATGCAGGTATTCCTATTTCTGCAATTATTATGAACTTGGTTGTTCTGTCGTCGGTCATGTCTTCAATGAACAGTGGCGTGTTTTCAACAAGCCGTATGTTGTTCGGCTTATCAAAAGATGGTCAAGCGCCGGGTATATTAGGACGTTTATCAAAACGTGCTGTGCCTTCAAATGGTTTAATCTTCTCATGTATTTTCATTATGGGTGGGGCAGTGCTTCAGTACTTTGTTCCAAACACAATGGAAGCATTTACTCTGGCAAGTTCACTCTGTGTAATCTTGTTCATTAGCGTGTGGATTTTGATCATGGCGTGCTATTTACGTTATCGTAAAACTCGTCCTGAACTTCATGCTGCATCAACCTTTAAAATGCCGGGCGGCGTGTTAATGGCGTATGCGGTTATAGCCTTTTTCTTGTTTACTTTAGTGATTTTGGCGTTAGAGCCAGATACATTAAAAGCGCTCTACGTCAGTCCAGTATGGGTGGTGGTTTTAGGTGTGACTTACTATGCATTCTATAAGCCGCGCATGAAAAAATTAGGCCGAGAAATCTTTTAATTATCCTTTCTCGATTTACCAAAAAGCCAATCATCATTGATTGGCTTTTTTATTAAAAGATTAATCGACCAGCAAATGTTGATATTTATCAGCTTGTTTACGCAAGTAATCCCAGACCAGTTTAATGCGCGGCTCATGCTGTAAATCAACGAAGGTCAGCATCCAGAAGGTATGGGTAAAACGAACTTGTTGCTCTAATACCTCTTCGAGCTCAGGTTTGTCATCTGCTAAAAACTTCGGCAAAATTGCAAGCCCTGCACCAGCACTCACTGCAATTTGTTGGGCCAAAATACTGCTACTGCGAAAGTTAGCATTCAGTTTTAAAGGTAAACGTTCTAGACAATACAGCTCCGGGCTATACACCAGATCATCAATATAATTTACAAAGCGATGCTGAGTTAAATCTTCTAAACCACGAATCGGTGGATTTTGTGCTAGATAGCTCTGGCTGCCATAAATTTTTAAACAATAATCAGACAAGCGCGTAATGATATAAGGCCCCGAGGTTGGGCGTTCAATGGATACCACAATATCTGCTTCACGATGCGAAAGCTTAATCATTTTTGGCACGGGTATTAGGTCAATGGTAAGTAGTGGATACTGAATAGAGAACTCAGCCAGTAAGCGGGCTAAAAATGCAGTTCCAAAGCCCTCAGGTGTGCCAATTCGCACACGACCTTGCAAAGGTTGATGCGGTTTTTCAATTTGTAAGAAAGCTTGTTCCATTTGCTCAACTCGAGGGACAAGTGCCATCCCTTCGAGAGTTAACTCATAGCCCGTTGCTTCACGCTTAAATAGCGTCGTACCTAAAGCAAGTTCTAGGGCCTGAATCCGTCTAGCTACCGTACTATGTTCAACACCAATAATACGTGCAGCATTGGTTAGAGTTTTAGTGCGTGCTAAAACCAGAAAAAACTGTAGATGATCCCAATCCACTTTCATTTTTGTTGTTGTCCCTGTGCATATTTGCACAACAATCGTGCATGAATTTGCGTTGGTGGTCAAAGATTTCTTTGTTAGTCTCAAATAAAACCTGAATAAAGAAAATACGTAGAAAAGTATTTTCTAATAACTGAACACAATAAAAATATGACCTACGGAGAGGTTATGAACACAATCCAGAAAATCGAATTGGACACCGCTAAATTACTTATTAACGGACAGTTTATCGAATCTAAAACCCAAGAATGGCAAGACATTATTAACCCTGCAACTCAGGAAGTGATTGGCCGCGTGCCTTTTGCAACGGTTGACGAAGTCGAAGCTGCTATTCAAGCTGCACAAGATGCTTTTACTTCTTGGCGCCAAACCCCAATTCAGGCACGTATGCGCATCATGCTCAAGCTACAAGACTTGATTCGTGCCAACATGAAAGAAATTGCACAAGTATTGACGGCTGAACAAGGTAAAACCTTGGCAGATGCTGAAGGCGATATTCAACGTGGTCTAGAAGTGGTTGAACATGCCTGTTCAGTTGGTACTTTACAAATGGGCGAGTACGTCGAAGGTGTAGCACGTGGTGTAGATACATATACCTTGCAACAACCTTTGGGTGTTTGTGCGGGTATTACGCCGTTTAATTTTCCTGCCATGATTCCACTTTGGATGTTCCCAATGGCAATCGTGTGCGGCAATACCTTCGTTTTAAAACCATCAGAACAAGATCCGTTATCAACCATGATGCTGGTTGAACTTGCGATTCAAGCAGGTATTCCAGCAGGTGTCTTAAACGTTGTGCATGGCGGCAAAGAAGTGGTTGACCGTTTGTGTACCCATAAAGACATTAAAGCGATTTCATTTGTAGGTTCAACTGCGGTTGGAACACATGTTTATAACCTTGCAGGGCAACATGGTAAACGTGTAAAAGCCATGATGGGCGCAAAAAATCATGTGGTTGTGATGCCAGATGCCAATAAAGAACAAACGCTAAATGCCTTAGTGGGCGCGGCGTTTGGTGCTGCTGGGCAACGTTGTATGGCATTGTCGGTTGCAGTGATGGTTGGCGACAGTAAACAGTGGATTCAAGAGTTAGTTGAAAAAGCGAAAACTCTAAAAGTAAATGCAGGTCATGAACCAAATACTGACATTGGCCCAGTCATTTCAAAACGTGCCAAAGCGCGTGTAATTGACTTGATTAATAGCGGTGTTGAGCAAGGGGCAGAACTTCTACTCGATGGTCGCAATGTTCAAGTACAAGGTTATGAGTCAGGTAACTTTGTGGGTGCTACGATTTTTAGTGGCGTAAATACCGACATGCGTATCTATAAAGAAGAAATCTTTGGCCCAGTACTTTCAATTATTTGTGTCGATACACTCGATGAAGCAATTGCTCTTATCAATGCCAACCCATTTGGTAACGGTGTAGGTTTATTCACACAAAGCGGTGCTATTGCACGTACTTTCCAAAACTTGATTGATATCGGCCAAGTCGGTATCAACATTCCAATTCCTGTACCTGTACCGTTCTTTAGTTTTACTGGTTCAAGAGGTTCTAAACTCGGCGATTTGGGGCCATACGGCAAACAGGCTGTGCAGTTCTATACCCAAACCAAAACCATTACCAGCCGTTGGTTTGAAGATAGCCATGAAGTTGGCGGTGTAAACACAACCATTAGTTTACGTTAAGGGGATCACGGATGAATATCGCCTTTATCGGTCTAGGAAATATGGGCGGCAAAATGGCCCAAAACCTACTAAAAGCCGGAATCAAAGTTTACGGTTATGACCTCAGTGAAGTTGCTATTCAGCACTTCGCCGAGGCAGGTGGCATAGTCTGCGACAGCCCACAGAATGCAGCTAAACAAGCAGATGTGGTCATTACCATGTTGCCTGCCGCAAAGCATGTTAAAGAGGTTTACTTGGGTGAAAATGGTGTCTTGGAAGTGCTAAAAGCAGGTAGCTTATGCATTGATAGTAGCACCATTGACCCGCAAACCATAAAAGACATTGCTGCTGTTGCGCAGAGTAAAAATATTAAAATTTGTGATGCACCCGTTTCTGGCGGGACCATTGGTGCTCAAGCAGGAACCTTAACCTTTATGGTGGGTGCCGATGATCAAACCTTTAATGAGGTGAAACCTGTGCTCAGCCACATGGGCAAAAATATTGTTCATTGTGGTGATGTGGGTGCAGGACAAATTGCCAAAATTTGCAATAACCTGATTTTAGGAATTTCAATGGCTGCGGTGGCCGAAGGTATGGCACTTGGTGTGAAGCTAGGCATCGACCCACAAGCATTGGCAGGGGTAATTAACACCTCAAGTGGTCGTTGCTGGAGCTCGGATGTATGCAACCCATGGCCACACATTAATGAAAATGCGCCTGCATCTCGAGGTTACCAAGACGGCTTTGCGACTCAGCTAATGCTCAAAGATTTAGGACTCGCTGTAGAAGCCGCAGGCCAAGTTAAACAACCTGTTGTATTAGGTGGCATGGTGCAACAGCTCTATCAGCAAATGTGCATGCGTGGTAATGCTCATCTCGATTTTTCGAGCATTATTCAGCAATACCTACCACAAGAGGCATAACGGTAAAGCCAAAGGATGGCTTTAAACCAATAAATCAAACCCTGTCGTGAATAACAACAAATCCGGACTGAGGGAAAAGATATGATGGATTATCAAAATGCTGTACAGGCTTTCGATTTGGAAAGCACTGCTAAACAGATGTTGTCAGGTTCACTCGATGCACTGAACGCATGTTATGAATGCTGTGATCGACATGCAGATGGCGACAGAATTGCGCTGTATTGGCAAGGAAAAGACGGACGAAAAGAGCAATATACCTTCCGTGAACTAAAAGAATGGTCGAGTCAGTTTGCTAACTTTTTAAAAGCTCAAGGTGTAAAAGCAGGCGACCGTATTTCAGGCTTATTGCCAAGAACACCTGAACTGATTGTAACCATTTTGGCGGCTTGGCGAATTGGTGCTGTGTACCAGCCTTTATTTACTGCATTTGGCCCAAAAGCGATTGAGCACCGTATTCAGCTTGCACAAAGCAAGTTGGTGGTGACCGATATGGGTAACCGTAGCAAGCTCGACGAAATTGAAAAGTGTCCTGCAATTATGACGGTGGCTGATGCTCAAGGTACTGCGCTTAAAGCAGGGGATTTTAATTTTTGGAATGAAGTGAAACAGCAGTCCGATCAATGTGATCTGGTAATGCGTAACATTCAAGATCCTTTCTTGCTCATGTTTACTTCAGGCACAACAGGGCCTGCTAAACCCTTGGAAGTGCCATTAAAAGCACTGATTGCCTTTGGGCGATATATGCAAGATGCCATTGGTTTAACCGAAGAGGACTCGTTTTGGAATATTGCCGACCCGGGGTGGGCGTATGGCTTGTATTATGCGATTACTGGACCGTTATTTTTAGGCCATGCTACTTTGTTCTATGAAGGCGGTTTTAGTACCGATAGCCTATGCCAAATTGTGAAAGATTATAAAGTTAACAACTTGGCAGGTGCACCAACAGCTTACCGTATGATGATGGCAGCAGATCCGGTACAAATGGCGCCATTAAAAGGCCAATTTCGTGTGGTGAGTAGTGCAGGTGAGCCGCTTAATCCGGAAGTCATTCGCTGGTTTAAACAAGTCCTTGATGCTCCAATTTATGACCATTACGGACAAACCGAAGTCGGCATGGTGGTGTGTAATCATCATGGCTTAAAACATGAAATTCATGCTGGCTCAGCAGGTTTCCCAAGTCCGGGCTATCGTGTTGCGATTGTTAATGAACAAGGTGAAGAACTTCCGCCAGACACACCGGGAATTTTAGCAGTCGACATTAGCCAGTCTCCAATGATGTGGTTTGGTGGCTATAAAGAAAGCCGTAAATCACCTTTTGTCGGTCATTACTACTTGACGGGTGATACTGCCGAACTTCATGCCGATGGCAGTATGAGTTTTGTCGGCCGTAGTGATGATGTAATCACCACATCAGGCTATCGTATTGGGCCTTTTGATGTAGAAAGCGCACTGCTTGAACATGATGCTGTGATTGAAGCCGCAGTAATAGGCGTGCCTGATCCAGATCGTACTGAAGTCGTTAAGGCCTTTGTAATTTTAGCTGCGGGCGTACAACCTTCAGATGCGCTTGCTGAAGAACTCAGCCAGTTTGTGAAAAGACGACTTTCTGCTCATGCTTACCCACGATTAGTTGAATTTGTGAGTGAATTACCTAAAACTCCAAGTGGCAAAATTCAGCGCTTTTTATTGCGTAATCAAGAAATTGCTAAACAACAAGCTAAAGCAGGGTAAAGGAAATAATAATGCAATTTACCGAAGAACAATTACTCATTCGTGATATGGCGAAAAGTTTCGCCCAAGAACAAATCAAGCCTAATGCCAGTGATTGGGATCGAGACGGGACTTTCCCAAAAGACACTCTGACTCAAATGGGACAACTCGGTTTTATGGGAATGCTTGTTTCAGAGGAATGGGGTGGTTCAGATACGGGTAACTTAGCCTATGTACTGGCACTCGAGGAAGTTGCGGCAGCAGATGGGGCAACCTCGACCATCATGAGTGTACATAACTCGGTTGGTTGTGTGCCTATTTTAAAATTTGGGACCGACGAGCAAAAAGAGCGCTTTTTAAAGCCTTTGGCACAAGGTGAAATGATCGGTGCTTTTGCCCTAACTGAGCCGCATACAGGATCGGATGCGGGAGCCATCAAAACCCGTGCAGTGAAAGATGGTGACGATTACATTTTAAATGGTGCCAAGCAATTTATTACCTCGGGTAATAATGCCGGTGTCATTATCGTGTTTGCAGTGACCGACCCGAGCGCAGGTAAAAAGGGCATTAGTGCCTTTTTAGTTCCACGCGAAACACCGGGTTATGAAGTGATTCGTGTTGAAGAAAAACTCGGTCTGCATGCTTCAGATACCTGCCAAATTGCGCTGACAGATGTACGCATCCATAAAAGTCTCATGCTAGGTAAAGAAGGCGAAGGTTTAAAAATCGCACTTGCCAATTTAGAAGGTGGGCGTATTGGTATTGCTGCACAAGCAGTCGGTCTAGCACGTGCGGCACTCGAAGAAGCAACTCGTTATGCCAAAGAGCGTATTACTTTTGGAAAACCAATTTTTGAGCATCAAACTATCGCGTTTCGCCTTGCCAGCATGGCAACTGAAATTGAAGCAGCGAGACAACTGGTTCACTACGCTGCGCGTCTCAAAGAAGCAGGCCAACCGTGTCTCAACGAAGCCTCAATGGCTAAGTTATTTGCTTCAGAAATGACTGAGCGTGTGTGCTCAAGTGCCCTACAAGTGTTTGGTGGCTATGGCTATCTCAGAGACTTCCCAATTGAGCGTATTTATCGTGATGCGCGTATTTGTCAAATTTACGAAGGCACAAGTGATATCCAACGTTTAGTCATCGCACGTAGTCTATAGAACCAGAACAAGGAATAAATAATGCAGTGGCAAAGTATTTTATTAGAAAAGCGTAATGGGGTTGGACTGATTACCTTAAATCGCCCTCAAGCGCTCAATGCTTTAAACAGTGAATTAATTAGTGAAATTAATCAGGCATTAGATCAACTCGAAAAAGACCGCGAAATTGGTTGCATCGTATTGGCAGGGTCAGAAAAAGCTTTTGCCGCAGGGGCCGACATTAAAGAAATGGCCGATTTGGCTTTCCCCGATATTTATTTAGATGACTTTTTTCATCTTGCAGACCGTATTGCACAGCGCCGTAAACCTTTAATTGCTGCGGTGAGTGGCTATGCCTTGGGTGGTGGCTGTGAGTTGGCGCTTATGTGTGACTTTATTTATTGTGCTGACAACGCCAAGTTTGGTTTACCCGAAGTCACTCTAGGGGTAATTCCGGGCATTGGTGGGACACAGCGTTTAACCCATGCCATTGGTAAAGCTAAAGCAATGGAAATGTGCCTTACCGCTCGTCAAATGGGCGCAGTAGAGGCAGAACAAAGTGGTTTGGTTGCACGTGTGTTTAGTAAAGAAGAATTACTTGAACAAACCTTGCAAGCCGCTGAAAAAATCGCAGCACGGTCTTTAACTGCAAACATGATGCTCAAAGAAACCATTAACCGAGCTTTTGAGGTGAACCTCACAGAAGGTTTACGTTTTGAACGCCGCATGTTCCACTCCATTTTTGCAACTGCGGACCAAAAAGAAGGCATGCAGGCCTTTGTTGAAAAACGGCAGGCAAATTTTAAAAATCAGTAAGAGATCAATAAAATGAATACAGAAAATCACTTAATGATTGAGCGACAAGGTAAGCTCGGCGTGATTACCTTAGACCGTGTGACTCATCTTAATGCATTGTCGCTAGATATGATTGAAGGGATTGGTGCCCAATTGGAACTGTGGCGAAATGATGCTGCTGTTCAGGCGATCTTAATCAAATCAAATAGCCCAAAAGCCTTCTGTGCAGGGGGCGATATCCGCTATCTCTACGACAGTTATAAAAATGGCACAGCCGATTACAAAGGCTACTTTAGTGCCGAATATAAAATGCTCAATACACTGCGCGAATATGAAAAGCCAATCATCGTTGTGCTTGATGGCTATGTATTAGGCGGTGGTTTTGGCTTGGCTCAGGCGTGTCACATTGTGGTAAGCAGCGAAAAGTCCAGATTTGCTATGCCTGAAACAGCGATTGGTTTTTTCCCGGACGTTGGCGCAACTCATTTCCTGTCTCGCCTTGATGATATTGGCGTTTATATGGCAATTACGGGTGAGCAGATTAGTAGTAGCGATGCGCTCTATCTCGACTTAATTGACTACCATGTGCCAAGCGATCAGTTACAAGCTTTACAAGACGCTCTCGTTGAAGCGCCAAGTTTAAGCAAAGAGGGAATTGAACGCATCATTACCCGATTTATTACTCGGCCTATCGAAAGTGAGCTTAAACAACTTGCCGAAGGCATCCGTAAACACTTCGGATATCAGCATTTAGATGAGATCGAACAAAGCCTTGAAAATGAACAGGATGAAAGCTTAAAGGCTTGGGCGAGTAAGATGCTTAGTATTTTGCAGCAGCGTTCATTTATTGCCAAACAAACCAGCTTGAAACTGCAATATTTAGGGCGCGGCCTTTCACTACAGCAGTGTATGCAGCTTGAGCGTGATTTACAGGATATCTGGTTTGAGCATGGTGACTTTATTGAAGGCGTTCGTGCGCTCATTGTTGATAAAGATAAACAACCACGGTGGCAAGAACGTAATCCGGAGCTAGAGCAAATTTTAGAAAAACTAAGCTAACCCCATTTTAAAAACACACAAAAAGCTTAAGGAGATCAAGCGAGACCTTAACATGCTTATGGTCAGGACAGATCATAAGCATAAAAAGACAAAACAAGAAAATCTAAAAAGGACATTACGATGCAAACAATACATGGAAACGGTTCACATCCTAAAAAGTCGTCACATCGATTAGCAGGCATCTCTAGCATGGTTGGTACCACGATTGAGTGGTATGACTTTTTTGTTTATGGCGCAGCAGCAGCCCTCATTTTTAACAAGCTATTTTTCCCAAATCTGGACCCACTTACAGGTGTGCTTGCAGCATTTGCAACTTATGCTGTTGGGTTTATTGGGCGGCCTTTAGGTGGCTTGGTCTTTGGTCATTTCGGTGACAAGATTGGTCGTAAGTCAATGTTGTTGTTAACGCTGATGCTCATGGGAATTCCAACCGTACTGATTGGCCTCTTACCAACTTATGAATCAATTGGATATTGGGCTGCAATTGGCTTGGTGATCTTACGATTTATTCAAGGTATGGCCATGGGTGGTGAATGGGGCGGTGCCGTGCTTATGGCCGTTGAACATGCACCCGAAGGTGGTAAAGGGTTTTGGGGAAGTTTGCCACAGGCGAGTACAGGTGGTGGCTTAATGCTCGCCTCAATCGCGCTAGGACTGGTGTCGTTATTACCTGAGCAAGCACTGTTTAGCTGGGGCTGGCGTTTACCATTTCTTGCCAGCATTATTTTACTGGCAGTGGGCTGGTATATTCGTGTAAAAGTGCCTGAGTCACCAGATTTTGAAAAAGTAAAACAGCAGTCTGAAGAAGTCAAAGTTCCTGCCTTTCAGGTTTTTAAAAATCATCCAAAACAACTGATCACCATTATTTTGGCGCGTGCTGCTGAAAATGCATGGTTTTATATTGCGTCAACATTTACTTTGGCTTATACCACTGCACAACTTGGTATTCCCCGCCAAGATATTTTATTTGCCACCATTTGCGGTGCAGCCGTGATTTTATTTATGACGCCGTTATGCGGACATTTGTCCGATAAAGTCGGTCAACGCAATATGTTTATGTTTGGTCTATGCGTATTGGCACTTTATTCTTATCCATTTTTTAGCATGCTCAATACCAAAGATCCTGTACTGGTCTGGACGGCAATTGTTTTGGCAATTGGTGTGGTGTTTCCAATTATGTATGCGCCACAAGCTCAGCTTTTTGCGCGACAATTTCCTGCGGAAATTCGCTACAGCGGTATCTCGATTTCAGTACAGTTGGCAGGTGTTTTGGGTGGTGGTTTAGCCCCTATGATTGCCACCAAGCTGCTCAGTATTGGGCAAGGTAACCCATATTTAATTATGCTTTATATTGGAAGTATGGCTGTCGTTGCAATTATATCGACATCATTTATGCCGCGTGATGGAAACCCTAAAACGGATGAGACTTATTATAAAAAAGCAAACTTAAATTTAAAAACCAAGATTGATTGATACGCGTTATTTATTCTTCGCAATAAGCGTATTTCTTGATTATAAAAAAACTAGGTTAACTCATGTCCGAGAGACAAGAGTTAACCTTTAAACCATTACACATCAATTAAACAGGCAAACATAGAATAGCCATCAATCGTCATTGGTGGGCCTGCACGATGGGCGCGAAAACCAGCAGCACGTAATAAACGCTCTACACCTAGAGGAGAGGTCGTAATAAGTTGTTTGGCCCCTTGTTCTCTTGCAAAGTTAATCGCTTCTTGCAAAATTGCAATAGAAACTGGCGATGACACTGCTTGACTTGCTGTTGTAGGCGGATTTGAAAAATCTACGGCTGAAAATCTTGATAATTCCCAAATTTCTGGGGAACACGGGAGAGGTATTCCATTCAGTAATTGAGGAAATATTTCACCAAGTAAATACGGTTGAGTCGTAGGTAGTAATCTGGCACAGCCAATAATATTAGAGTCTCTATCTTGAGCGACCACATAAGCTGTATCGACTTTATCAAATTGATCGAGTTCTTCATTATGTGGGCAGTTTAACTCCCATCCTAAATGCTCAACAAATACCTTATAACGGTAACTTTTAAATTTGCTATATAAGCCTTCTGAAAAATTGTTTTGAAATCCAGCAATAATATTCACTACAAGTGCTTCCACTTATTTTTGATGTGACTTTACTGAACAGCTGGAAAGGCGGTAACTGTAAAAATTTACAGGTTTCTAAGAGAAATTCAGACTTACTTTAGACTTGATTAAGCTTGTATTGATTTGAGCATAAATGAATTGTTCCCAGAACAAAGTATCTATCTTCCTTTTGATTAATGTTTCAGTGCTATCAAATCCAATATCTGTACCAGATATATCAACAATCATAATATTGCTTCTAGGCAGACCAGTTCGTTTTAAAGTAACAAAACCGTTTTGTTCAACGAATTCCCAGTCCCATCCTGTACTTAAAGCAGGCGTTTTTAATGTCGCCCATTCAGTAAAACCATAATAAACAATTTGAGATTCTTCAATTTGGGTTGATTCAACGATAGATACAACGTGTTGAAAAGGGTAATTCATGAGTTGGTTCTCATTCATACGAATAAAACCATCTGTCGAAATTGAAAAATGAGGGGTAATGTTGGCGATGCTACCTGTTCAAGTACCCTAAAATAGAAATCTTTTGATAAATACCATAAATTATTGCCAATTAAATACTGTTATGTTTAACAGGTTAAATATAATTTGATGCCCTATATCGTTAAGCTATTCTTATTGGAAGATTATTCAAGTATTAAGGTTGGCTAAAGTAAAAAATGATTATCTTGTAGTTATAATATAAAAAATGCTTTTGACAATGCTCAATTGACTTACTTTTTTTAGCTTTTTTAGGTGGCTTTTATACTTGTTATTAAAACAATAGTTTTAACTAAAATAAGCCACCATGTAATTATTTGATTTGCTAAATAATTATTTATTTTTTTAGTTTGAATATATAATGATTGATAAAATTATATTTCTTGGATCATTGTTGAAATGTATTATTTAATTAAATTAATAAAATATAATTTTAAGATTAAATAATGAGCATTGTTTTTTTATTTTAAAAACTATGTTTTTTGGAATAAAATGCATCCTGTAAAATTTAATTTTTTCAAGCATAATCTGTATATTGAATATAACAACCTTAGAGGCTTTCAGAAATTTAGTTTATCTGAATAATTTACAACCATTTGGGCTTAAAAGTGTTGTTAATTGGATGATGAGTTCAAAATCTGCAATTGAGAAAGTAATAAAAGAAGATGAAGTAGTGGAAATATTTTGACAGCCTCATAATCTTTTAGATTTTTGTAGAGTTCTATTGAAATAAAGGTAAAAAAATAGCCCTACGCTTCAATTTAATTATTTGGATTCACAAGAGATAACTGAACAAAAAATAATTTCTGAATGGAGCCTAATGAGAGCAAATGGAAAGTTGGCAAGAGGATTTATTATCAGCATTTTTGGTCGTAAAAAATGAAGATGAATTGTTTGAAGTAGTCAAATCTACAGCGTCAAAGCTTGGATTTGATTATTGTGCTTATGGTATGCAGTCACCGCTGTCTATTGCTGAACCAAAAACAATTATGTTGAATAATTATCCTCAGGCATGGCAAAAGCGCTATATAGAACAACGTTACGTGAAGGTAGACCCTACTGTGCAGCATTGTATGGTATCACTTCAACCTCTTGTCTGGTCGAGTCAAAATGCAAAAACACAAGAAGAAAAAGATTTCTGGGAAGAGGCGCGTTCTTATGGTTTAAATGTCGGTTGGGCTCAGTCAAGTCGTGATTTTATTGGGACGAGAGGGATGTTAACACTAGCAAGATCCACCGATCAATTATCAGAAAAAGAGCAAAAAGCACAATATACAAATATGTATTGGTTGACTCAAACAGTGCATTCCAGCATTGCTAAAATTGTCAATGATGTAGAGTTCTCTCAGTTCAACCTTTATTTAACGAACCGAGAAAAAGAAGCTTTACGTTGGACAGCAGAGGGTAAAACCTCAGCAGAGATTGCCCAGATTATTGGGGTTACTGAAAGAACTGTAAATTTTCATCTTTGTAACTCGATGCAAAAATTAAATGTAAATAATAAAATTTCAGCAGCTATTCGAGCAGTAATGCTGGGACTTTTGTAAAAAGATATATAAAGAATATAGAGTATTATAAAATAAATAGTTATATGATATTTATTTAAGTATTTTATAACATGTGTTTTAAATTTTTTATTTTAAAAAGTTAATCTATGAATTTAAAATAATGAGTAAGTTTATTATTTTTAAATAAAATTATTTATAGTTTATTATAATAATGTATAAATTAAATTTTAATTATCTGAAATAAAATTAAATAGGCGGTATTAATAATTTAATCTTAAAAGTAAAATTATACGAGAGTTGATATTATTTGATAATTTATCTTTAAAAGAACTATAAATTATATCTCATATAGAAACTAAAAAATTAAAACAAACGCAGCAGAAGAAAAACTGAGTAATGATCTGAAGATTAAAAAATTTTACTTAAGAGTATCTAAAAGTAGATCAAAGAATGGTCGCTTTTTTAATTATTTAAAAGTTCTTAAACTATATAACTGAATAAAAAATAATTTTTAAAAATATTTTAGCTTCTTATTTTTCAATAAGTAACATCTAACCTGTAAACCCTTACAGGTGTAATAAAGGACACTTGTGCATAAAATATAATGTGAATTTATATTTTAAAGAAAAAGTATATTCATTTTTATTAAAACCCCCAACTAGAAATTAATTTCTGAATCAGCAGGTTTTAAGGGTTAATTATAATTAATCGGAGTAAGTTATGGCTGTAATGTGTACGGATAATATCATTGCAACTTTGGAATCCCACGCGAACCTAAATGGGGGTAAGACTGCTTTTGAGTATTTGGGACGCCAATCTGGTGGGATTCAATCTCTAACGTATGCAGATCTGAATAAGCGAGTTCAACACCAAGCTCAGATATTAATGAACCTTGTAGACAGTGGTGATCGTGCAGTCTTGCTGTTCGAACCGGGGCTAGACTTTATCGTATCGTTCTTTGCTTGTCTGAAAGCTAAAATTATCGCAGTACCAGTTAGCTTGCCGTTTAATCGTAATGGTTTTTCTAATATTTTGAATATTATGAATGACTGTGAGCCAAAAATCGTGCTCACAACAAAAAAGATTCTTGAGTTATCGGGCCTAATTACATTAAAAGCTCAAAATGAAAGTTTAATACTACATGCTGTTGATACGGAATTTCAGCGTGACTTGGCGGAAAAGGATTTTCCTTATATTGATGCAGATGATGTTTGTTTCCTTCAATACACTTCAGGATCGACCGGTTGGCCTAAAGGTGTAATTGTCACCCACAAAAATATTATGGCAAATGAAGCCATGATTACGGAAGCTTTTTGTACACAACCTGATGATATCGGCCTTACATGGTTGCCTGTTTATCATGATATGGGATTGATCGGCTCGGTTTTGCAGAGCGTGTATGTGGGGCTAACTTGTTATGTAATGTCGCCTCTGGACTTCATACGTAAACCGCTTAAATGGCTACAATTTATTAGTGAAAAAGGCGTCACGATCAGTGGTGGTCCAAACTTTGCGTATGAATTGTGTTTGCATCGTATTTCAGATGAAGACGCAGCAACGCTTGATCTGAGCCGCGTACGTGTACTATTTAACGGTGCAGAACCAATCAAAGCGCATGTCATGCAGCGTTTCATGGAGAAGTTCAATACTCAGTCCAAACTGAAACTAGATACTTTCTTGCCATGCTATGGCTTGGCGGAAGTGACGCTCTTAGTCAGTGGTGTGACTGGCCCTCTCAATGCAATTTCTCTTGATCGTGATAAGTTGAATGCCCACTTGGTACAAACCAGTCAGGATCAGACCGCGGTGCAAGTGGTGAGCTGTGGCAAGATCTCGGCGCACATTGATTGCCGCATAGTTAATCCGCATACCCATAAAGAAGTAGCAGCTCATGAAGTTGGTGAAATCTGGCTAGCAGGAGAGAGTGTCACAGCAGGCTACTGGCAGAAACCTGAGATCAATCAGGAAACCTTTGAAGCAACGATCCTTGATGAAGCAGGTCAGCCAAGTAAAGAATATTACTTAAGAACGGGTGATATGGGCTTTATCAAAGATGGAGACCTGTATGTAACTGGCCGTCTTAAGGATGTAATTATTATCCGTGGCAAAAACTATTACCCACAAGATATCGAATGCTCTGTTGAAATGGCACATCCTGCTGTTCGTAAAGGCTGTGTTGCAGCAGTAAATTTTGCTGATTCTGAGGGGGTTACGGTTGTACTTGAGATTAAGAAAAAGTCATTAAACAAGACTCTTAATTTTGAAACCATCAGAACTCAAGTTAAAGAACAAGTGGCGGCTGATATTGGCTTACCTGTAGACGGTGTCTATTTACTGCATCAAGGCCGAATAAATAAGACCACTAGCGGCAAAATTAGAAGAAGAAAAATTAAAGAACAGATCGAGCGAGGTCAGCTGGTCTGTTTGACCCATCCAAACCGTAGAACGGTGATTGCTCGAAATTATATCAAGAACAGTTTAGAAGTCATCCGTGATCGTGAGCAGCGGGGGCAGTTGATTCGTTATAGCTCCAATCTACTCAACTCAATGATCAAGGAACGTGAAGTGCGCACGCTGATTTTTAATCGTCTGAAAAGTGCTTTGTTTTAACCCTTACCCTTTAATCATTTGAGTGAAAATTCATGTCACTTACTTCCAATTTGCGGCAGTTTCAATCTGCTGCTCGTCTGGAGCAAATTTTAGGCTCCGTACATGATACCAACAATGATTTTTCTTGGTCCGCTGCCATCGAGCGTGATGAAAAGGAACAGTATCCTCAGCGTGCTGTTGATTTTCTGAATGCGGTGGGCATGAACCGTTTCTATGTACCTTCAGAACTCGGGGGGCGCATGGAAATTGGTGAAGAGTTGTTATATCTGCATCGCGTGTTGGCACGACGTGATCTAACCATCAATTCGACCTATAGCACGAATGCTTGGTCTGTGATCGTATGGATCGGTGGTAATGCGAATCAATGTCAAAACATCGCTAACCGAATTTTAAGTGGTGCTGCGCCAGCACTAGCTTATAGTGAAAAAGCACATGGTGCAGATCTGTTATCTAGTGAAGTGACTGCACAATCTGGTGAAAGCAAGTATGTCTTAAATGGTGAAAAATGGTCGATCAATCGCGCCACTTTAGGTGACTCTTTAAGTCTGATTGCTAAAACATCGAATGATCGTGGACCGCGTAGTTTGAGTGCATTCTGGCTCGATAAGCGTCAAATGGCTTCGAAAGGAACGTATAGCCTGAACCGTCTGCCAACAGTGGGTATGCGTGGTCTAGATATTAGCGGTATTGGTTTTAATAATGCTGAAATTCACAAAGACGCTCTAATCGGTGAAGAAGGCCAGGGCTTGGAGCTTGGTCTCAAGACGCTACAGGTAACACGTGCATATTGCAGTAGTTTCTCGCTCGGAGCGGGTGACACGATGCTACGTATCGCGACCGAATTTGCTATTGAGCGCGAGTTATATAACAAGAAAGTGATAAACATTCCGCTAGTGCGTGAGCAACTCGCCACCGCCTATGCTTATCTTTTAGCGGCTGAGGTGTTATCACTCGTTGGTGCGCGTGGATTACATGTTTGTATCAATCAATTCAGTACATGGTCACCAATCGTCAAGGTCGTAGTACCTGAGTATGTAGAGTCGCTTGCCAAGATCACTTCTTCAGTGCTTGGCTCACGTTTTTTCTTAAGAAATGCATATGCTGATGGAATGTACCAAAAAGCATTCAGAGACCATCTGATTGTTAGTGTATTTGATGGTAGCAGTACCGTCTGTCTAGACAGCCTGAGTTTTCAGCTCAAGTCTGCCAATAAAGGTCGTAGTAAAAAAGCCGATCAACTCAATCAAGCCGAAGCTAAAGCACGCTATCGCCAGTTGTATGACTTGCAGGTAGAGACAGGGGCTATTGATTTTCGTGAGCTTGAGATTTTTAACCGAGATGGTGACTTGGTAATGGAGTCGCTCGGGACAATCATCGAAATGCTCAACAATACCGATGTCACAGCAGGATTGTCTGCCCAAACGCTTTCTACACTAAGTGAGCGAGCAAATCAGTTGCTTGTTGAACAGCGCTCATTGGATCAAAAAATTCAGGATTACTTTTCAAACTCTGAGCAAAGCAACGAATTTGAAACGCTGCGCTTTAGCCTTGCCCGTGGTTACGCCGAGCTGTTTGCCCGCATTGCTGTGCTGGGTTTCTGGGTTTTCAACCGTCATGGTTTAAGGCCTGCTTTGCAGGATGGTGCATGGCTGATCATTTTCTTAAATACCGCTGAAGGAGAGACATCTCCTCCTATGGCATCAGTACGTGAAAGCACATTGGCAGATTTGCTAGACCGAATTTCAACTAACCATATGTTATCTGTTATCGATTTTGCATTGGCACCGCGCGATGCCAAACCAGTTAAAGAGGAGATTACCCCATGAATAAGGATAAAGCTTACTGGAGCGCGATCATTCGTACACTAGTAGCCAAAGAAATGCGTGTAGAGCCTGAGACGATTGATCCAGAGCAAAAATTTACCAGTTATGGTCTTGATTCGATCGTTGCTTTGTCTGTCTCTGGGGATTTAGAAGATCTGACAAAACTGGAGCTTGAGCCGACATTACTATGGGATTACCCAACAATTAATACATTAGCCGAATATCTTGTTTCTGAGTTGCAACAGGGGGTTGCTTCATGAATAACATTGCACACCTAGAGCCAAAAATTCTGTCACGTCACGCGATTTCTGCAGAGCAGCTTGGTATTTGGTATATCCAACGTTTTGAGCCAACTTGCAGTGCCTACAATATGGTGGTGGCCTTTGATGTAAAGGTCAATCAACCATTAGGCAACAAACCGATGGAGATTTTGGAAGCGGTGATGGATGATTACCCGCTATTGCGTGTAAGCATGCCTGCCAATGAACAGGGGATTGAGCAACTTATCTGGGATCGCGTGTATCCTAATATTATTTTCACTGATGCTCGACATGTTGAAGCTTCTGATTTGACGCAATTGGTTGAACAAGATACCAAGCAACCATTTGACCTGACTCAACCACCATTGTGGCGTATTCATTGTTATGAACGTGGTCAGAATCATTATGTGGTTGCAGTTGTGATTCATCATGCCTTAATGGATTTCTGGTCAATTGGTCTGTTGCTGCGTGATGTCTGCAAGCGCTTTGGACTAATTACAGAGTCAAATGCGGTAGACGGAATTGAGTTCGCACAGTATGCGGATAAGCAGAAGAACAATGCGACCGACGATGCTGATGAAAGCCTACTTTTCTGGAAAAATGCGTTACAGCACGCACCACATGTGCATAGTATTCCGCTTGATTACCCACGTCCAGCTGTGCAGCAACATAAAGGTAGCTCGGTGATTTTCCGTGTGCCTGAGTCAGTATCATCTGGGCTTGTGAGCTTGGCGAAAGATTATGAGATCACATTGTTTGGTCTTGTACTATCTGGCTTTTATATCCTACTGAACAAACTATCAAATGAAAATAATCTAGTTATTGCCACAGCAGTAGCAGGTAGGCTTGAGCGTTCTTTGCGTAATGCGCTTGGGCAATTTGTCAATACAATAGCTCTTCATGTAGACATTGATGCTGATCAAACCTTACGCCAATTTACGCAACAGGTCCAAGAACAATTAAAACAAAGCCTAAAACATCAAAAAGTTGCCTTTTCTAGAGTAGTTGAGGCTGTCTTACCAAAGCGCGATGGCAGTATTAACCCATTGGCTCAGGTGGGAATGTTCTGGGAACGTCTAGGCGGCATGGATGAGTTTAAGGAACTACTCTTACCAATCCAGAATCCAGCTACATTAGTTGGTCAAGACCTGACTTTGGGAAGCTTTCCGGTTCGCCAGCAAGAAGGTCAATTAGACATTATGCTGGAAATGGGGGGTGAATATCAGGGTGAACTGGTTGGTGTACTGAAATACAATTCCGAAATATTCTCTGCAGAGTCGGCAGAGAATATGGTGCAACTGCTGCAAATCATACTATCGGAGATGGTGACCCATCCTGAGCGTAAGCTCATTGAGTTAGATATTGCTCCTAGTTATGCGAATAACATCCAGCTAGGCTATCTACATGGTCAGGTTACGGACTATTCTAAGCATGATTTATTGGCAATGATTCTGAAGCAGATTGACGAGCGTGGTGACAACTATGCTACGACCTGCAGAGATCATGCTGTCAGCTATCATGAGTTAGGTCAGCATATCGCTGGTATCGCTGAATATTTGCGTGCACACAATATTACCAATGGTGATCGTGTAGGTCTGATGTTAGACCGTACTACGCTATTGCCTGCTGCAATCCTCGGAATTTGGGCGGCAGGAGCAGCATATGTGCCATTAGATCCTAGTTTCCCAAGAGAACGTCTGCATAACATCGTAGAAGACGCTGAACCTAAAGTCATCTTGACTCAAGCTGAGTTAATGGATGCTGTTAATGTTTCTGTGCCTCGTTTAGATATTAATCAAGCTGATGTTGTACCCCTTGAGCAAGTGCGTGAGACACTTGCCTTTGGTGATACCGCTTATGTGATGTACACCTCAGGTTCGACAGGGAAGCCTAAAGGCGTGCGTATTGGGCATCCTTCAATGGCTAATTTCTTGCTGTCTGTGAATGATAGGCTGCAAGCAACGCCAGATATGCAGTTATTGGCGATTACAACTTATGCCTTTGATATTTCAGTTGTTGAGCTATTGATTCCGTTGATGTACGGCGGTGTGGTACACGTCTGCCCACGTGAGGTATCGCTAGATGGTAACTTGCTGGTGGACTATATGCAGGCGAAGTCGATCAATATTATGCAGGCAACACCAGCCTCTTGGAAAATGCTTTTAGATAGCGACTGGAACGGTATTCCGGGTATGACTGCAATTAGTGGCGGCGAGGCACTCGATCCTATACTTGCAGAAAAACTTTTGGGCAAAGTAAGTTGTCTCTGGAATATCTATGGTCCGACCGAAACTACAGTATGGTCCAGTGCAGCTCATATCACCGATTCAAAATTGATTGATTTAGGTCAGCCAATGGCGAACACCCAGCTTTATGTTCTTGATGAACAACAGCGGTTGGTCCCACGCGGTGTTATGGGAGAGCTCTGGATTGGAGGCGATGGCCTAGCAATTGATTACTGGCAACGACCTGATTTGACAGATGCACAATTCAGAACCTTGCCATCTCTACCAAATGCCGGTCGACTTTATCGTACTGGAGATAAAGTCTGTTTGCGTATGGATGGGCGTTTGACCCATCACGGACGTCTGGACTTCCAAGTCAAGATCCGTGGATTCCGTATTGAACTGGGTGAAATCGAGAATGTTCTCAAACAGATCGATTGTATTACAGATGCAGTAGTGTTGGTTAAGACCACTGCCGACAACGATCAGAAACTGGTGGCCTATGTGACAGGGTCTGAGATTGATATGGCAGGGTTGAAAAAGACCCTGCAAATCCATCTCCCAGCTTATATGGTGCCAAGTACGTTTATCCGTTTGGATGAATTTCCAATGACGGGTAGTAACAAAATAGATCGTAAGGCGTTCCCTGAGCCAGTGTTTGAGCAGAGCAATGATTATGTTGCACCACGAGATTCGATCGAAATCGAGCTATGTACGACCTTTGAGCAGATTTTGTCAGTTAAGCGAGTGGGTATACATGATGATTTCTTTGAGTTAGGCGGGCATTCATTACTTGCGGTGAAGCTTGTCAATCATCTCAAGAAGGTATTTGGTACCGAATTATCAGTTGCCTTACTAGCACAGTACTCCACTGTAGAAAGTTTAGGCGAGATCATCCGTGAAAATAAAGAAATCAAACCTTCCATCGTAATCGAATTACGTCGTGGAACCTATGAACAACCGTTGTGGCTGTTCCATCCGATTGGTGGTAGTACTTTCTGTTATATGGAGCTTTCGCGTCATCTCAATCCGAATCGTACTTTACGTGCTATTCAGTCTCCAGGATTGATTGAAGCAGATGCCGCTGAAGTAGCCATTGAAGAAATGGCGACACTCTATATTGCTGAAATGCAAAAGATGCAGCCTCAGGGGCCTTATTTCCTCGGTGGATGGTGCTTTGGTGGTGCGATTGCATACGAGATCAGTCGTCAGTTGCGTCAAATGGGGCAGCAGGTCACAGGGATTGTCATGATCGATACTCGTGCTCCAATTCCAGAAAATGTACCTGAAGATGCCGATGATGCCATGCTCTTGTCTTGGTTTGCTCGTGATTTAGCTGTCCCTTATGGGAAAAAGTTGACGATCCCAGCGCAATACTTGCGCGAATTAAGTTCAGATCACATGTTTGATCATGTGCTTAAAGAAGCTAAAGCTATCAATGTTATACCTTTGGATGCTAATCCATCAGATTTCCGACTTTACTTTGACACTTATTTGGCTAATGGCGTCGCACTCCAGACCTATTTCCCAGAACCTGAAGATTTTCCGATCCTCTTGGTCAAGGCTAAAGATGAGATGGAAGATTTCGGGGAAAGCCTCGGTTGGGATCAACTGATCAAAGATACGCTTACACAAGTGGATCTGCCTGGTGACCATTCATCGATTATGTTCGCTGAGAACGTGGCGGCTGTGGCCCAGACAATTGATCAGATGTATCCAGTTCCTGCATAAAAAATATAAGAAGGTAGAACCACTATGGTGACCATAGAACATGCTTTCCTCATACCAGGCGATATTGATAAGGTCTTTAAATATCTTGCCAACCCGGGTCATGATGCAAGCTGGCAATTGTCATGTAAGCATTCTGAGCTACTAGATAATACTCCGCGTGTGGGCAGTAGGTATGAAATCGGTTTGACCTTTGCGGGTCGTGAGTTGGCCTTTAAAGGTGAAATTACACATCTGGTACCCAACGAATTATATGCCTTTCAAGTGCTAGAAGGACCTTTTCTTTATACGGGTACTTACCACTTTAAACCGCATCCAGAAGGTACATGGATTGAGTGGCTTTTTGTGGCAGAACCTGGCGGCTTTTTTGGTGTCTTTCCCGATGCACTGCTAAAAAAGATGGTTCTTGCCCAGTTCAAGAAAGATCTTATTAATCTCCAAGCACTGGCCAAAAAGGGTGGAACCTATGAGGCAGTGAGTCAGCAAGCACAGGAGATCGAAGAACCGTCGCAAGAGATCGAAAAACTATCGCAGGAGATCGAGAAGCCATCACAAGAGATTGAAGAGCCAGCACAAGAGGCCGATAAAAAATCACACGAGATCGAAACACCACTTCAAAAGACTCATCCAGTGATGGAAAAATATGCGCGTTGGATTCTCAGCCATCGCCGTATTGTGCTGACCGTAGTCATACTTTTAACGATTGTCTTGGCATATCTCGCATCGGGCGTAAAAATTATTATTGATCCGGGCGCACTTGCACCTAATGGGCATCCTTATATCACCTCGACCAAACTGATCGAAAAGAAATTCGGTTCCAAGTATATGGTCGTGATCGGCATTACACCGAAACAAGGTGATATTTATCAGCCGCAAGTATTAGAAAAAGTTAAACATATTACCGAAGAAGTTGACAATGCACCTGGCGTAGTTCGTTCTACGATGATGAGTCTGGCTGCACGCCAAGCCAAAGGAATCATGGCTAATTCGGAAGGGTTTGATGCCAAGAAATTATTGCCGACCAGTTCTGTAACTCAAGACGATATCGATCATTTGAAAAAAATGTTGGCAATGAACCCAACCTATATGAATTCAGTCGTATCTAAAGATCAAAGAACTGCTGCAATTTTGCTTGAGCTTGAGGAAAGCCCGGAAGGCTTCCAGAAGATGATGGCTCCAATCAACAAAATTGTAGAGAGCGAACAATCCAAAGATATGACCATCAGTGTTGGTGGCAATCCCGTCTATCTCGATAAAGCTGAAGATTATTCTAAGCGTATCAATATCTTGTTCCCAATTGCTGTGTTGGTGATCGGTTTATTGCACTTTGAAGCATTTCGCAGTAAGCAGGGGTTGATCTTGCCACTCGTTACAGCTTTGCTGTCTGTGGCATGGGGTATGGGCATGATGGGCCTATTTAAACAGCCGATGGATATTTTTAACTCGCCTACACCAATTTTGATTTTGGCCATCGCAGCAGGTCATGCCGTACAGTTGTTAAAGCGGTACTACGAAGACTTTGACCGTTTGCTTGCTCAAGGGATGGAGCCTAAAGCTGCCAATAGTGAAGCTGTTGTTCAATCTCTGGTCCGTGTGGGTCCGGTTATGATATTGGCTGGCGGAATTGCAGCAGCCGGGGTCTTCTCTCTGTTAACTTTCAATATTCCGACTATTCGTTCATTCGGTATTTTTACTGGGATCGGGATCATTAGTACACTCGTAATTGAGATGACTTTTATTCCGGCACTGCGCTCGATGTTGCCACCACCTTCTGCTACGAAGGTCAAACGTAAAGGTCTACCGATATGGGATTGGATTCCAAACCGTATTGGTGATGCTATTTTGTCAGTTCGTCCGCGAATGATGTTAATGACTGCGATTGCGGTAGTAGGTGTCTTACTTGCTATCGGCACCAGCCGTATTGTAGTAGATAACGATAGTCGAAATTTCTTCTCGCGTGACCTACCAATGCAGCAAGACGACAGATTTTTGAATCAGTCTCTTGGTGGAACAAATAGCCTTTACATTATGGTCGATACTAAAGTTCGTGATGGTATCGAAAACCCTGAAATTCTCAAAGCAATTGATAATACAGAAAAGTTCGCGAATTCAATTCCAGAGGTCGGTAAAACAATCTCTATTGTGGACTATATCAAACGAATGAATCAGGCCATGAATGCCGATCAGCCACAGGCATTTCAGGTTCCTGCAACCAAAGATGTTGTTGCTCAGTATTTACTGTTGTATTCAATGTCTGGTGAGCCGACAGATTTTGATTCTTACATTGATACCACTCAGCGCTATGCCAAGATTACGATTCTGATGAAAACAGGTAGTAATCATCGCATTACAGAAATCCTTGAATCTCTAAAAACTTATATGGCAGGTCAATTCGGTGATAAAGCTGTAGTAAGTTTTGGTGGTGACGTGACTCAGACTATTGCTTTAACTGAAACAATGGTTCACGGCAAACTCATGAATATTCTACAAATTTCATTTGCTGTCTTCTTTATTTCAGCGTTGGTCTTCCGCTCACTTTCAGCTGGGCTGATCGTTCTGACACCTCTTTTATTCTCAATTCTTGCGATCTTTGGGGTAATGGGTTGGCTCAATATTCCCCTCAATATTCCAAACTCTCTCATCTCGGCCATGGCTGTTGGTATCGGTGCGGATTACGCCATCTACTTCCTCTATCGCTTGCGTGAAATCTTGCGTGAAGAAGGCGGAGATATCAAAGATGCTGTTCGTAAAACCTTAAGTACAGCTGGTAAGGCTTCTCTTTTCGTCGCGACTGCGGTTGCTGGTGGTTATGGTGTACTGTCCTTATCACAGGGCTTCCATGTACATCAATGGCTAGCGCTGTTTATTGTGATTGCGATGCTTTTCAGTGTATTTGCAACCTTAATTATGGTACCTACAATGATTTTGATGCTAAAACCACGTTTTATCTTTTCTTCAAATAAGAAGAGCATTCCTGTTGCACAAACTGTCGTGACAAGCCTTTTGTTGGGTACGGCACTTACTTTTTCACTACCTAAAACATCACATGCAGATGAGGCTCAAGACATTGTTAATCGTAGTGATGATGCCTCTAAGTTCTTGTCTTCAACTGCTAGCGCCAAATTTATTCTGACGTCTAAAAATGGTGAGCAACGTGTACGTATGACTAAAAATATGACCAAGCTTGCTGGAAATACTCAGAACAATATGCGTTTGACTGAGTTCATCTCGCCAGCGGATGTCCAAGGAACCACGACACTGTTGATTGAAAATGCAAAAGGCAGTGATAGCATGTTTGTCTATTTGCCTGCATTGAAAAAAGTACGTCGACTAGCATCAGCGAATAAGGGCGATGCTTTTATTGGTACCGATTTTAGTTATGGTGATGTACTTGGCTATAAGCTCAGTGACTGGAAGTACACGAAACTGGCAGATGGCAAATTTAATGGTAAAGATTGCTACATGATTGAAGCAACGCCAATCAATAATACGGTGAAGAATGACTTTGGTTATAGCAAACGTCGCATGTGCATACTCAAAGACAACTTTGTTACAGCAACTATCGACATTTGGGATACCGCAGGTAAGCCGTTAAAGCACATTGAGTTCACCGATATCCGTCCTTACGGCAAAGTGAAACCAAGATGGCAGGCCATGAAATCTATGGCGAAAAACTTGCAAACTCAACATATGACGCAAGTGATCGTCAATGATTTTGCCGCAGAAAAAACTTTATCCGATAAGCTTTTCTCACCGCAGAGCCTTGAAAAATGACGCAAGGTGCCTATTGGGTATTTGCATGCTGTAGTAGCTTTATGCTACTGCAACATGCTTATGCAGATGACAGCGAAATTAGTTTTATAAGCCAGAACTCGGCCAGACTCGATGTGTGGTCATCAGATCGTGATTTAAGTTCGTTAAAAAATATTGGACAAGCAAGTTTCTGGTCCAATGGTACGCTCAAGTTTAACCCAGCGTTTAAGATCCATTACGATATAAATATTGGAGACGAAACGGACCATACTGTAAATCCAGATCAGGTGAGTAAGGTGAATCGCAACTTACGTGAGTTGTATGCATCTTATAACTGGGATCAAACGTTTTATTTCGACTTTGGTCGCCAGATTGTGGTCTGGGGGAGAGCTGATGGGATTAACCCAACGGATAATCTATCACCTCGTGACTATACGCGTTTAGTACCAGATGAGACAGATCAGCGTCTTGGAAATGATGCACTCAAATTGACGTATATTCCTGAATCTGGAACTAATAAATGGACGGCATTATGGTATCCGCGTAGCCGTTCAGATGTGATTCCATTGCGTCAGATTGCTGGTGTTCAGTATGACATAGACCGTAAGAGCCGTCCTGCGTTTGCAGTGCGTTGGGATTATTCCGTAGATGGTCTAGATGTAGGTGCATCGTATTTTTCAGGTTTAGATCACATGCCTGATCTGTCATTGCAGTCGTTATCTCCAACAGGAGCAACGTTACAATTGAAAAATAATCCTATGTCTGTCTATGGGATTGATTTCAGTTATAACCGTAACGATATCGTGTGGCGTGGTGAAGCTGCATATACAAAGACTGACTCGGATGGCAGCGAAGATCTTACGCATAAGAAAAATAATTTAACCGTGGTCATGGGACCAGAATGGTCATTAAAAAATACTACGCTAAGCTTAATGGGTGTGTACAAACATACAGAGGACGTAAGGTCTGCCGATAGCTTGACAGATCCATTATTAAGAGAAGTTTACCGTTATCAGCAAACAATTAGTGATCAATATCAGCAAAATCAGTATGGAGCTATGCTGCGCTATGCACTTAACCTGCTGAATGATAATTTAAAATTAGAAGTAACAGGGTTCTATTTTTCGCCCAAACCGAATGAGTTACTAAGAGTACGTATTAATTACAACCTCAATGATCACTGGCAGCTGAATGCAGGTGGCGATCGCTTCTGGGGCAGAAATGATACTGTGTTTGGACAATTTAGAGATAACAGTCTGGTATATGCCCAGATTCGATATAATTTTTAAGATAATCCGCTTCAAGTAATACTGGAGCTCGCAATCCCTAATAAGGTGATTTATGGATAATTTAAATAAAGCAAAAAAAGATAATTTTTCACGGAAAACTATATTAGTAACAGGTGCAGCTGGTTTTATTGGAAGCAGATTAATTGTTGAACTTTTACGTGAAGGTCATCAAGTAATCGCTGCACTGCGTAATGCTCCAACCAAGAAAGAAAAACTATTAGATTTCATTGCAACAGAAGGGCTGATTGATCCCTCTATTTCTTTTGTTGAATATGATTTAAGCCGTGATTTTAAGCTGGACTCTCTATTAGCGGATACTCAAACGAAGATTCATGTTATTTATCATCTGGCTGCATCATTTAATTGGGGAATTAGTAAAGCTGATGCTCAACTTACCAATGTAAAATCAGGCCTTGCCTTGATTGAGTGGGCGGCAACATTAAAACAGCTTGAGCGATTCATCTGGATTGGTGGATATCGCATGGTTTCTCCACCGAAAGGTTCACCTGATGATTTATATCGTAAATACGGCGGTTATGAGGCTTCGAAACTTTTAGGTCATCAGGCTTTCATTGAGGCTTGTAAGCGTTTAAATGTGCCATGGACTGCAATACATCCTGCTACAGTTATTGATGGTTTTTATCGTTATGGCGATATGCAATATATTGGTATTGCAGAAATGATTGGTAAGTTATATCAGGGACGACTGATGGCACTGCCTGGTGGCCGTGACACATTCTTACCACTTTGTAATATGCAATATATTGTAAGCTTCCTAATCCGCACCATGTTTTATCCTGAAACCATTGCTCAGGAGTATATGCTGCTCGATCCTGCGACGCCGAAATTTCATCACCTGATCCATCTGGCTGCCGAGTATTTAGGAGTGAGTACACCACATTTGCAACTCCCTAAAATTCTACTCGAGAAATTACCTGAAGTATTGCTTGATAGCTCCAAAGAGCAACTTGCTTTCATTTCTAATGAAAACTATCAAGTCGCTGAAACAGAGATGATGGCAACGAAGATGGGGATTGCTGATCTAATCAATACTACTCCTTATTTCTCTCACTGGATTGATCGTCTGGTACTCACACGTTTTGGTCATATGCAAGTAGCTACACCGAGTCGTTTCAGCTATCAGAGTCGATATTGGACAGAAACCTATATTAAACAGTCGCTTGGTTCAGAAAAAGCTTCTGCATTATTTTTACATGGAATCCCATTTGATAGTGCATGCTGGTCTCCAATCATCAATAGAATTACATATGATCAGGTCGCTATGATGGACCTACCGGGACTTGGGCGTTCGGGTAGTTATGAGATAATGGAAGATAACAACCAACAATTTATTGATGTTGCTTCAAAGCTTTTAGCACCAAATAGTGTTGTGATTGCTCACTCGTTAGGGTGTCTTTTCGCATTGAATCTTGCAAAGAAATATCCAGATAAAGTTGCTCGCCTTATCCTGATATCACCTTATTTTGTTCAGGCGCGGGCTGCTAAAATATTCCAAATACAGGCCATCTCTAATTTAATTTTCCGTTTTGTGCCGAAAGATATCATTGCTAAAGATCTGCATCCAGATGGACAAAAAAATCCGTCAGTGGGCTATGCGATGGATTCATTATGCCGTGTGCCAGTATCTAAGCATATTAGCGAGTATATGCATCTCGTTAATTTGCCACAGCAACGAGCCGCTCAAACTACTCTGCTCAATGAGCTTCGGTCTAAAGTCGAGATTATTATTGGAGAGAAAAATCCAATTGTTACCCCAATAAGTCCTGATATTCCGGTACATATCATCGCTGGTGCAGGTCATAATCCACACATTACCCATGTAGAAGCGGTTTATGATTACCTCACACCAGTTCTAACAAAGTATATCAGTACTACAGCACAACTTAGTGATGTCTGATATACCCCAAGTGCAGGTTTATATTTGCCCAGTTTCACGGGTACCAGATAATCATCTCATATTGAGTCATTATCTCAGCTTTCTCAATGCCGCAGAAAAGTTGAGATATGATCAATATCTTCCTCAGGCAGCGCGTCTTTTCTTAATTTCTCGTGTCTTAACGAAGTCTGTTCTAGCAGATAAGCTGGGTATTTCAGCCCATCAAGTCAATATTCAGTTACAACCGAACGGCAAACCTTTTGTACAAGGTAGTAAGACGATTTATTTTAATCTTAGTCATTCAGCGGACGTTATTGTCCTTGCTGTGACTGAAGAAGGGGAAATCGGTGTTGATGTTGAACGAGTGAATCGAGAGTTCCAATGGAAGCGGGTTGATAGCGTTTTAGACCTAAGTGAAATAGAGTGGATTCAGGAAAATGAACCGATTGACCCATTCAGCGTATATCAGCGGTTTTTTCAAATATGGACCTTGAAAGAAGCCTATATTAAATGTACTGGTCAAGGAATGAGTAGCCATTTAAAGAAGCTTAATTTCCATGTCTTTTCTGAATATATAAAGTTTTTTGATGCAACCAAGGATACTCAAAACATAGAACAATATCATTTTCAAAGCTATATTTATGATTGCAATTTTATCTTTTCCATATGTTTACAGCAGAGCCACCATATAGAACGCTTTAATATGGACTGTTTCCAATTATTGCCGTGTATATCTATGCATCCAATGAAGCCGACACCTTGTAGATATAACTAAATTAAATGGATATAACTGGCAATTTAAAAAGGTGAATCGGGTAGAAGCTAGAAAGTCTTTCGTTGGACTTGAACCGGTTTCTTCTCAGTAAGTTATGCTGTGAATTGATAAAGTAAAAAAATAAGGATCGATAAAAAGAAAAAAGCCCCAGTCTTTTGACTAGGGCTTTTAAAATTTGGAGCGGGAAACGAGACTCGAACTCGCGACCCCAACCTTGGCAAGGTTATGCTCTACCAACTGAGCTATTCCCGCATATATGAGCAGTTTTTACTAAAACTTTCTCAAAAAAAAACCAATTTGGAGCGGGAAACGAGACTCGAACTCGCGACCCCAACCTTGGCAAGGTTATGCTCTACCAACTGAGCTATTCCCGCATATATGAGCAGTTTTTACTAAAACTTTCTCAAAAAAAAACCAATTTGGAGCGGGAAACGAGACTCGAACTCGCGACCCCAACCTTGGCAAGGTTATGCTCTACCAACTGAGCTATTCCCGCGTGCCGCTTATAATACATTAAGCAAAACAAGGGTCAACAACTTTATGCAAATAATTATGCTGATTGCATAAAATAAAAACAGAAATGAGCATTTAGAGTTATTTTTATTGATAAGTTGCCGAATAAATAGACATTTTGTTTGAAGTCAAAGCGTACAAGAGCAACTTTTGTTTGTGTGTAGACAGGGTATACTAGGTCTAAATATACGAATAATCGTAAAAGGAAAAGCTATGAGCCTTGAACAACAGTTGATTGAACGGTTACAAACCCTTGCACCTAGCCATTTGGAAGTCATTAATGAGTCTGCTGGCCACGGTGGATATTTTCCAGGTAAAGAATCACATTTTAAAGTGATTGTAGTGAGTGAAGAGTTTAACGGCTTGCGTTTGGTTCAACGTCATCAAAAAGTTTATGCCTTGGCTTCTGATTTAATGAATCCGGGACAAATCCATGCTTTAGCAATTCACGCTTATTTACCAAGTGAGTGGCAAGGTCAAGCGCCAGCGAGTCCAGAATGTGCACATGCACCTAAGAGCTAAGGGCTTAGTTTATGGACGCACATTTACTCACTAAAATTATTCATATGACTGCGGTAGCAGCCGCACTTATGGTTTTTGTATTACGCGCTTCTACACTGTTTATTGGTGTACAAGGTCAACAACCTAACCCAGCAGGGCGTAAAGTGTTAGTTGCTTTACAGCATTTGTCATTTACTGTGGTTTTTATTACTGGCGCAATTTTACTGGTGATGAAGAACTTTCAGGTCCAGCCGTGGTTTTACGCTAAAATTATCTTATTTTTAGTGCTCTTATCATCATTAATGAAAGCCTTTAAAAAGGATGACACTATTTTATTAGCCCAGCGCCGTGCGGGTTTGGTTATTAGTGCAATCGCATTTGTTGCCATTATTATTTTGGTCATCGTGAAACCGGTTTTTGCTTAATTGTTCTACATTCTTTGCCTTTTTGCTTAAGCTCTAGGTTAAACTGCATACAGTAAAAAAATATGTAGAGGGAAACATGTTAACTCGTGTGGTGTTTAACCAAAAAGGCGGTGTAGGGAAATCAAGTATTACTGTAAATTTGGCTGCAATTAGTGCCAAACATGGCTTAAGGACCTTGGTGATCGACCTTGATCCTCAAGCCAACTCTAGCCAATACCTTTTAGGTGAAGAGGCAACATACGCTGCTGATAAAGCAGTTTTAGAACCAAATATTGAAAACTTCTTTGAAGATGTGCTGGGGAATAATCAACAAAAGGGTCTAATTGGTAATGCTATAGGCTCAATTTTAAAAGCCCCTCGTAATAAAGATCTCGACAGTTTTGTACACTCAACATCTTTTGCAAAACTAGATGTGCTTCCGGCTAGCCCTACGCTCGGTGCTCTTGAACATGCACTTGAAAGCAAACATAAAATTTATAAATTACGTGATTCAATTCAAAGCTTAATTGGACGATATGACCGCATTTATATTGATACACCACCAGCTTTTAACTTTTTTACCTTGTCTGCTTTAATTGCTGCAGATAAAGTTCTGATTCCTTTCGACTGTGATGTATTTTCAAAACGTGCGTTACAAACATTGATTGAAAATGTTCTCGAAACGCAAGATGATCATAATGACCGCTTGGAAATTGAGGGAATTGTGGTGAATCAGTTCCAGTCCCAAGCAAAACTACCGCGGGAAGTGGTTCAACAGTTAAAAGATGAAGGTTTACCTGTACTTAATAGCATGTTACCACCATCAATTTTAATGAAAGAATCACATCAGAAAAATTTACCTTTGGCTCACTTGGCGCCAGAACACAAATTGACTCAATCTTATGAGGCATTGTTCAGCGAAATTGAACCAAAACGATAAGAGAAAAATGATGAAAGGCTTATATCTTGTGCCTTTGGCAGCAGCCACTTTACTATTGGGCGCTTGTGCCACGACGGTAAAACCGACTTATGTGTCTCCGACACAATATCAATCTTTGAGTTGCCAACAACTACAAAGTGAATATAACCGTATTCAACAATATATCGACAATGGTGTACAGACTCCAAAAAGTACAGGTATGGGCGTTGGCGTTGGACTTGGTGGCGGCTGGGGACGAGGCGGTTGGGGATTCGGTCCATCCATCTCTGTCAACATGGGGCAATCTTCTTCAACCAAGAACACTGAACTTTCACGTGTAATGGGTCAACAAGAGGCAATTGTTCAGGCTGCTCAGTTTAAGAATTGTCCAATTATTGTTCGTAAAAAGGCGAAATAATAGTCAATTTTGAATCACAATATGCTAATTAAAGCATATTGTGATGAATAAAGTTTAGCAAAATGTTTCATAATAAAATCAATATAAATCAAAGGCTTTTTAAAAATATAACTTTAAAGTGGCTGTATTTTTTCTAGTCAATATACTCACTAAACTTGCTATATTTTGCCTATTTCGTTTAAGGTTGCCGCATCTTTATCAATGTGGAAACTTTATGATTGAAAGCTGGTTTTTTGTATTAGCAATGTTGGCTGTTTTGCTTATCCCTGGTCCGACAAATGCATTACTTGCAACCGCAGCTCACTCACAAGGTTTATCTAAAACATTCTGGCTTATTCCAATGCAATGGTTAGGCTATGCTTATGGCATCAGCTTTTGGGCCGTGTTTATTCATTTAGCAGCTCCAGTCTGGCCAGCGCTGCTACTCATTTTGCATATTACGAGTGTGTTATATGTATTCTGGATGGCATTCCGTTTATGGAAAACCACACATTTACAACAGTTTAGCCAGAACCATCGCAATATTCGCCCACGTCAACTATTCTTCTCAACTTTAAAAAATCCTAAGTCCTTACTGTTTGCAGCTGGTATTTTCCCAGCTGAAACATGGAATTCGCCAGAAAATTTTCTTATGGTCTTTGCTGCTTTTACTTTGACCCTTATTCCTGCTGCGAGTTTCTGGATGATTTTTGGACGTGCTTTATTAACGGGTTCAATGCAGAAAATAAAAGCCGATCATTTATATAAAGGATCGGCCATGTTACTTATTTTGTGTATGCTTCCGGTGGTATTTCGTTTCTTCTAAAGGAACCCTTAAACGTTAGCTTTACGGTTCTTTAATTTTTCGCGGATAAATCCAATAATACCTGGTAGAACACTAATAATAATGATGCCGAAAATAAGATGGGTAAAGTTATCTTTTACAACTGGCATATTTCCAAATAGATAACCTAAGGTTACAAAAGAAGCCACCCAACAGAATGCTCCAATTAGGTTGTATGTCAGGAAAAACTTATAATTCATACTACCAGCACCGGCAACAAAAGGGGCGAAGGTGCGGGCAAATGGAATAAAACGAGCAAAAATAATTGTTTTGCCACCGTGACGGGCAAAGAATTCTTGAGTTTTAGTTAAATGCTGTTTGTTAATGAGTCGGGAATTCATTTCAAACACACGTGGACCGATAAAACGACCAATATGATAGTTCACAGTGTCGCCTAAAACTGCTGCAATAAAAAGTAGAGTACCCAGTAACCATGGATCCATCTTACCCGTAGATGCCGCTAAAGCACCTGCTGCAAACAATAAACTATCTCCCGGTAAGAACGGCATGACCACTAGACCGGTTTCGACAAAAATAATTAAAAATAAAATGCCATAAATCCAGACTCCGTAATTTGTAATAAATTCGGCGAGATGCTGGTCAACGTGTAGAATAAAATCAAGAAGTTCCATGAGATGACTAAGTGGTAAACCGTGCTCAAATCGTAGCAGTGAGCCTATCGAAAGTCAGTATAAAACATCAAAAATATACAAATTGATCATCCTATTTGTGCAACGATATATATGGATTTTGAGTATTTAATTATCAATGTCCCAAACCTAGAATGAGTTCATCAACAAATAAGCATTTAAATAAAGGTGGCTGTATGTTTAATCCAAATGTGGTGGTCAAAAATATCGTAACGCAACCAGGCGCGGACAGTTTCATTAGCCTTGTTGCTCGTCTTCTTATCGCTTACATCTTTCTTGTTGCTGGTTGGGGGAAAATTACCGGTTATGCAGCAACTGTAGGTTATATGGAAGCTATGGGTGTTCCAGGTGGAATTCTACCATTAGTCATTTTGGTTGAGTTCGGTGGTGGTTTAGCTTTGTTATTTGGTTTCCAAGCACGTTTTGCAGCTTTTGGTCTAGGAATCTTTAGTATCTTGACTGCATTCTTGTTTCACCAAGGTGGTGCTGATGCAGCAGCGCAATATAATAATGGCATCCATTTTATGAAAAACTTTGCAATGGCAGGTGGTTTGTTCTTCTTGATGCTTCATGGCGCTGGACGTATTAGCTTAGACCATGCAATTGAAAAATAATATTCAAGACAAAATAAAACCGGATGAGCAATTCATCCGGTTTTTTTATATTTAAAAATTAGAGCATAAACTGGATTTGTAATTCCCCAACAACAAAACCAAGTACTGCACCTACTGCAATGAGTGCCCACTCATCTTCTTTGAACGCGGGACGCAACATCCCTTCAAATTCGGATGGTGTTAATTTTTGCATACGTTCAATTAAAGTGCTGCGAATATTCATTGCATCTTCCGCATACGACTCAACATATTTCATCGTTTCTGGTAGCTGTTGCATAATACGTTCAGCAACCTGTGTTTTCATATTTTGGTATTTTTCGCCGCCAATTGCATAAACAACAAGTGGGCGAATCACACCTGCCTGCATATCAATTTCCTGTTTAACATGGCGGTTCACCAACTCAATTACACGCGCAGAGTGAGTACCTGAAAACAACTCTTCCATCATATGACGTGAAGTTAAAAGCTGTTTGGAAATTAAGGCTGCGTAGTCAGCTGCTACTTCATTTTGTCGTTTAATAAATAGACCTTGCCATGTATAGCCCAATATCTTTTTCGGATAGAGCGGTCTAAACATCATTTGTAGGGCAATCCAGTCACTAAAGAACCCTACAAATCCGCCAAACATCGGCAGCATCCAAGGGTATTTGCCTTGTGTGATAATCCAGCACAACATTTGGATTACACCAATTCCAAAACCGAATACAAAACCAACGTTACTGAAGAATTTAAATTCTTGTTTGCCTACACGCTTAAAAATATTGTTGAGTAGACGTTTATCTTTAAGCAAGTTGCTAATCACCAAATGCTTAATATCAAAATATCGATTTACGTCACGTTGCACTTCACTCATGATGTGCTCGACAATTTCCGGTGCTTTTGATTGCACTCTACGGATCAGTCTTTGGCGGGCAAACTCAGGCATACCTTCCCATAAACCGGGTTGATACTCTTGCGCGACTTCACGCGTAATATCTTCTGCTGCTGCCATTAATGGTTTTTCAATTTCTTTGGCAATACGCTTTGGGTCAAGGCGAGCAAAAATTTCTTCGGGTTTAATCAGCTTAGCTGTCATGAGTTCAACAGCAATGGTTGCCATTTTTTCAGCTTTACGAGGCACGATACCTTGCCAGCCAAAAAACGGTTTAATACCTTTAAATTCAAGTGGTGAGAACATCATTTGAATGGCAATCACTTTAGTGACATAGCCAATTAAACCACTCATGAAAGGAATAGAGACATACAACCAAAAATGTTGCTGGAAATCTGCAATCATAGTTTGAAGCATTGTTGTTCCTTAGATTTCTATTGATTTTGATATGGGGCAACAAGCCATAAAAAAACGGATAACTGTTCAAGGACAGACAAATATCGCTAATGGTATTTACCTTTCCATGGTAATGCCTGTTTTATCGGGTCATCTTAACATCAAATTCAAGACGATGTTGCATAGAATGTGATGAATTTATCAATGTGTATGAAGTTTTTAAGGGGTATACAGTATATTGATAAATATCAATAAATTTTAATTTACATTGATCAATCCCAATATAGAAATGATTCTGATATGAAAAAAATAAGATATATGATGATTTGCGGTGCGCCGAAGCGTGAAAAATGTTAAAATGGCGCGCTTAATTCTTTTGCCATTTAGTGGTTTGTCATGACTACCAATACTCAAATTACTGAAGATCGTATCCTGATCCTGGATTTCGGCTCTCAATATAGTCAGCTCATTGCACGTCGTGTACGTGAAGCTGGTGTTTACTCTGAAATGTATGCCTTTGATATGTCTGAAGAAGACATCCGTGCTTTTAAGCCAAACGGTATCATTTTATCAGGTGGACCTGAGAGTGTGCATGAAGAGGGCAGCCCGCGAGCACCGCAAGTGGTGTTTGAATTAGGCGTTCCAGTATTGGGTATTTGCTATGGTTTACAAACCATGTCTGAACAGTTAGGCGGTAAAGTTGAGCCGGGTACTGTACATGAGTTTGGTTATGCCGAAGTTGATATCGTTAAACGTGACCAACTTATTGGCAACTTACAAGACCGCGAAAACCAGTTACACGTTTGGATGAGCCACGGCGACAAAGTGAGCAAAATTCCAGAAGGTTTTACAATTACTGCAAGCACACCAAGCTGTCCAGTTGCTGCTGTAAGTGATGAAGCACGTGGTTTCTATGGCGTGCAATTCCATCCAGAAGTAACGCACACGGCAAAAGGTGAAGAGTTACTTGCAAACTTCGTTCATAAAATTTGTGGATGTGGTGGCCTTTGGACACCTGAACACATTATCGATTTACGTGTAGAACAATTACGTGAACAAATCGGTAATGAAAAGGTTCTTTTGGGTCTTTCTGGTGGTGTTGACTCATCTGTTGTTGCTGCACTTTTGCACAAAGCAATTGGCGATCAGTTAACATGTGTATTTGTTGATAACGGTTTACTTCGTTTAAACGAAGGTGACCAAGTGATGCAAATGTTTGCCGAAAACATGGGTATCCGTGTAATTCGTGCAGATGCTGAACAACGTTTCTTAAATGCATTGGCTGGTGAAGTTGATCCAGAGAAAAAACGTAAGATCATTGGCCGTGAATTTATCGAAGTATTTGCTGAAGAAGCACGTAAACTTGATGGCGTGAAATTCTTGGCGCAAGGTACGATTTACCCAGACGTAATTGAATCTGCTGCAAGCAAACAAGGTAAAGCACACGTTATTAAATCTCACCACAATGTGGGTGGTTTACCAGACGATTTAGCATTTGAATTGGTTGAACCTTTACGTGACTTGTTTAAAGATGAAGTACGTAAATTAGGTACTACACTTGGTTTACCGCATAGCATGATCTACCGTCATCCATTCCCAGGCCCTGGTTTAGGCGTTCGTATTTTGGGTGAAGTGAAAAAAGAATATGCAGATATTCTTCGTCTTGCTGATGACATCTTCATGCAAGAGCTTCGTGACAGTGGTTGGTATGATAAAACTGCTCAAGCGTTTGCTGTGTTCCAACCTGTTAAGTCAGTTGGTGTAGTAGGTGATGGCCGTCGTTATGCTTGGGTGATTGCACTTCGTGCGGTTGAAACAGTTGACTTTATGACAGCTCGTTTTGCACATTTACCATACGAATTGGTTGATAAAATCTCAACGCGTATTATGAATGAAATCAAAGATGTATCACGTGTTGTATATGACGTGTCATCTAAACCACCAGCAACGATTGAGTGGGAATAATTAAATGAAAAGGCAGGATTTAATCCTGCCTTTTTTATGTCTATTGATAAAAGCATTATTTATGTTTATCGATATACTGGTGACTAGTAATAAAAAAAATACTTTGATTTGAACCAAAACGTTCTACTGATTTCTCAAAAACCATTCCAACACGTTCTAGTAATTTGATTGATGCTTTGTTCTGTGTTTGAGTTTCAGCTATTACTTTCTTAAGATTTAACTCATTAAATGAATAATTTAAAACAAATTCAAGTGCTTGAGTTGCATATCCATATCCCATATATTCTGGCAGCAATTCATACGATACTTCGATATCTGAGCCGTCATGATGAGTATCCAGAGATATAATTCCTAGAAAATTATGATCAGTAGAAGATCGAATTGCCCAAATAGGTAATTTACTTGGAGTATTAATATCAGTATGTGCTCGCGTTTGAGCCAGAGATACTTCCAGGGGTCCACCTAAATACTTTCTAGTCGTATCATTTGTATAAAGTCTAACTAAATTAGAGACATCTGCTAATGTTAAATCGCTTAAATAACACAAGTGCATATTATTTATGATTAAAAAGAAAAATTAACATATTACATTTTATAAGAAATTCATCCTAAATATTATTTTCTTTCGTCAGCTTAAACTTCTTCTCAGAAAACGAGCTAGTAAGATGCTTAAGCACTCTTTTTTATTGCTTAACTTTTAAAGCTAAAAATTAATCCTAATAAATATCAATACAATAGTTCGTATTCTATTACTTATACTTGATAAAAGATATATTAAGATATATCTTAATATGCATAAATTAAACATATTAGAGAATCTTTAAAGATGAAACAACAATCAGAACATCATCATACTGAGCACAATGAACATCACCACGGACATCACCGTTCAGGTCGCCGTGGAAGACTTTTTGAAGCGGGACGTATGAAACTTCTGGTACTCCACCTTATTCAGCAAAGTCCTAAGCATGGTTATGAAATTATAAAAGAAATAAGTGATTTGGTCGGTGATGGCTATACGCCTAGTGCGGGAACAATTTATCCGACTTTAACCAGTCTGGAAGAAATGAACCTAATTAACTTGTTAGATATAGAGCGCAAGCAATATCAAATTACGGAGTTTGGTGAGGCTTATTTAACTGAACAAAAAGATAAGTTAAATGCACTATTAGAAAAATTACGTTTAAGACGTGAAATTCACAGTAATGATCAATTAATTGAAATTCACCGCGCCATGGAAAACTTAAAGACGGCTTTACGTTTGAAACTCAATACAACTGATTTGCAGCGAGAGCAGATCTATCAAATTGCCGAAAAAATTGATCAGGCTGCGGTTGCAATCGGGCGCCTATAAGTTGAGATAAGCCATGCTAGAGCTACAGCAAAAAATCAAAGAAGCGGGCTTAAAAGTCACTCATCCAAGACTTGTTGTTTTATCTTTAATTCAGGAGCAAGCGGAAGATTTAACGGTTAAACAGATTTATCAAAAGCTCTATACCCAAAAACAGAAGTTGAGCTTGGCAACAGTTTATCGGGTGGTCAGTGATTTGGAAGGAGCAGGCTTAATCTCAAATACTCAATTTCAACGAGGTGAAGCCAAATTTAACTTATCAGGCTTAGCCAATAATCAACTTCTACAAATTTATTGTGCAGAGTTGACACAAGCGAAACAAGAACAATTTCTAGCTAGTTTGCAATCTGTATTTACTCAATTTCAAGTTGACTTGAAGCAGATTGAAATTATCTAAAACCATTAATTTTTAATAGAGAACTTATATATGAAACAGCATCAATATCACGTTACTGTACAACATTTAAAAGATGCCAAAGGCGAAGTTTCTAACTATACGGAAAGGCTCGAGTTCTATACCGGTAATCATGATGACATTTTTGAGATTGTTGAAAAGTTAAAGAACGCAGAATTTTTCGATGATCAAACTACGAAATCTTTTGGAGTTGGTCTAAAACTTTTTAGTGAAGTCATGTTGGAAAATCGGGACCATCCACTGTTTCAAGAGTTCTTTCCCCAGTTCGGGCAATTTATGAAAAATCTAAAACAGCTCGTTAAAACTCAATCATCTTAAGCTGCTTAAAGCAGCTTTAATTATTTTCTATTTTATAATTAAAAATCGATTGTCTCATTCATAAGACCCTGTGTATTACTAAAAGACTATATTGAATAATAAGTGTATTGTTAAGATCAGTATAACAACTCATTGCAAAAGCATAGGTAAAAGAGAGTAATATCATGAGCAATAATAACGATTACGATATTTCTGATTCAAAGGATTGTGAGAAATTTGCCAATCAATTCATTCAGGAATTTCCAATTCGCTCTGCTGAAATTGGACAGGGGACGGTGATTAAGCGGGCTTTACCTAGTCGACAAAAGCGAATGATTGGGGCGTGGTGTTTTCTGGATCATGCAGGCCCGGTAACGTTTCCTGCAGGTAATGGTTTAGATGTAGGCCCACACCCACATATTGGTTTGCAAACCTTCACGTGGATGATTGAAGGTACCATGATGCATACCGATAGTTTAGGTTCAAAGCAGTTAATTCGTCCTAAGCAAGTCAACTTGATGACAGCAGGGCATGGTATTTCTCATACTGAAGTTGCGCCTGATACAGAAACTCAAATGCACGCTGCACAGCTCTGGATTGCTTTACCTGACCATAAGCGCAATATGGATCCGAAATTTGAACATTATCCTGAGTTGCCTGTTGTTGAAAAAGACGGTTTAGAATTTACCGTGCTCGTGGGTGAATACTTGGCAACTACTTCTCCAGTTGTGGTGCATACACCGTTAGTAGGTGTGGACCTTATTGCTACCCAGGATACTAAGACACGTATTCCACTAAATCCTGAGTTTGAATATGGCTTCATGGCATTAGATGGCGTTGCTCATGTGAATGGTCATGAACTCACTGCTGACAATATGGTTGTATTGGATACTGGATTGAGTGAAATTGAGATTGAAATCAAAAAAGGTAACCGTGTGCTGTTAATTGGCGGTGAACCGTTTGAAACTCCAATTTTGCTATGGTGGAACTTTGTTGCACGTACTATGGATGATTTAAAAGAAGCACGTGAACAGTGGATTAATCATGATGTACGTTTTGGCGAAATACCAGATTATGTTGGTGCACGTTTAGAGGCCCCAGTTCTTCCAGATCAAATGAGAGCATCAAAATGACAGTAGTAATCGCGAGTAGTAAGGCAAAACCTCTTGCCGAACAGTGGAAAGGTGAAATTATCAGTGGCCGTCATCAATACTTTTGTGATGAACCGGAAAAGTTAGAAGGACATGATCAGGGGCCAGCCCCTTATGATTTGCTAACTGGAAGTCTGGCAGCTTGTACACTCATTACTTTAAGAATGTATGCGAAACATAAAGATTATGATTTTGGTGAGTTCTCGGTTGAAATTGATTTTCATAGCAATCGTGAGCATGAAGAACATATCGAGCGTCGTATTGTTTTTAATGAGCTGCCAAGCGAAGAGCTTCAACAGAAAATTTTAACGGTATGCAGTAAAACGCCAGTAACTAAAACTTTGTTACGTAGTTTAGACATTCATACTGTGCTTGTTACAGCATAAAAATGCTATTTTGTTGAGGTGGATGACTTTATATCCATCCCACAAATGGAATAAAACAGCATGTTCACATGCTGTTTTTTATGTAAAAAAGAAAAATAAAAGTAGGCAATAACATGATTAGTGTACACCACCTGGAATGTTCGCGATCGTTTCGGATTTTATGGGCTTTAGAAGAGTTAGGCTTAGATTATGATATTCATTATTATCAACGCTTACCCAACTACTCAGCACCGGAAACGCTGAAATGTATCCATCCGCTCGGTAAGGCGCCGATTTTGACAGATGATGAGCAAGTCATTGCAGAATCCGCTGTCATTTTAGAGTATTTGCAGCAGCGCTATGATCAAAAACAGCAATTTAAACCTAAGCAAGCTCAGGATTTACAGCAGTATATTTACTGGATGCACTATGCTGAAGGTTCACTTATGCCGTTATTAGTGATGACTTTGGTTATGAATAACGTGAACAAACATGTACCTTGGTTAATTCAACCTGTAGCAAAGAAAATTACAGAAGGGGTGAAGGCCAATTTTGTTCGCCCGCGTATGAAAGATCATATTAGTTTTTTAGAAAACTACTTGTCTGAGCATGAGTATTTTGCAGGGGATTTTTCATTTGCCGATATTCAAATGAGCTTTCCATTAGAGGCTCTACAGTCCCGTCTTCAAGGCAAATATCCGCATATTCAAGCATTTTTGCATCGGATTCAGCAAAGACCAGCATTTCAAAAAGCAAGACAGAAAGGTTTGGGATCAAACGAAAGAAATTGTGCTGATATATAAAAGAAAAGGAACAAATATTTGTTCCTTTTTTATTACTTAATCTTTATTTGCGTTTAATTACGATAGAGTCAATGCCGCTATGCTGTAAGGTTTGCTGAGCAGCAAGAGCAGCTTCTTGGGTATCATATGGACCAGAAATAACACGGTACCAAGTCTTTCCATTTTCAGAGCTTTTAATTACATCAGCTGATAAGCCATTTAAAATGATCTCTGCACGTCGAGCATCTGCTTGATCTGGGTCAGCATAGCTACGGACTTGTAAAATATAATTTGGTTGTTGAGGTACAGTAGCTGTAGAGTCAGTATTGTCATCAGTATTAGCAACAGATTCTGATGCGGCAGGTTGAGCAGTACTAGGTGCTTCAACAATCATAGCAGTACCTTGGTTTTTACTTTCTGGAATAGCCTGTTCCGGAATAGGGGTAACTTGCTGTTGAGGTAATAAATCGTAAAAACGGTAATCTTTATTGGTTTCTTCTTCTTTGTAGTGGTCAGAAGTAATCTGGTTTTTTGAAGAAACAGGTTGCCACGGTTTCCAAAGCATGAGCACTACTGCGATACATAAGACCGCTAAAATAGCGACAAGTGTCCCTAACCATTTAGGAATTAAAGGCTTTTTAGGCTTATTAGGTCTTTCAGATACACCGCGTTGCGTTTTGCCAAACACGTGGATTATTCCTCTGTCTTTTGATTGTTTTATTTCGAGTTTAGTTCTCGTTTACTTTAAAACATCGCTTTGTATAGGTGAAGTCCTTACAAAGCGTTATTTCTTGCAACACGAAGGGGTATATGACTTTGCCAAATACCCCAACATGAACTTACATGGCTTCAGGTGCAGAAACACCGAGTAATTCTAAGCCATTACGCAGTACTTGTTGTACGTTGATTGAAAGTAATAAGCGTGCTTGTGTAAGTTCAGCGTCATCACTTAGAACTTTATGCTCATTGTACCAACCGTGGAATAGCGCAGCTAATTCTTTTAAGTAGTTACCTACTTGGTGTGGTTCATACGCATTAGCAGCACGTAATACAACGTCTGGATATGCAGCCAGTTTAGCAAGAATTTCAGTTTCTGCATCAAGTGACAAGCGCGCAGCATGTGAACGAGCTGCACTTACTTCAAATTGTAAGCCAGTGCTTGCTGCTTTTTCTAACATACGGCAAATACGTGCATGAGCATATTGAATATAATACACCGCATTATCTTTACTTTGTGACACAGCAAGGTCAAGATCAAAGTCAATGTGTTGTTCGCTCTTACGCATTACATAATAAAAACGGGCAGCATCGTTACCAACTTCTTTACGTAAGTCGCGTAAAGTCACGAACTGACCTGAACGAGATGACATTTGAACCATCTCACCACCGCGCCATAAACTTACGAACTGAACTAAAAGAACAGTTAATTTTTTCGAGTCATAACCCATTGCATCAATCGCAGCTTTTACGCGAGAGATATAACCGTGGTGGTCAGAACCCCAAATATCAACAAGGTCGGTATAACCACGTTGTAGTTTATTTAAGTGATATGCAATGTCAGATGCAAAGTAAGTCGTTTGACCATTACGGCGCTTAACAACACGGTCTTTTTCATCGCCAAATTCAGTCGATTTAAACCAGATGTTGCCATCTTTTTCATAAAGGAAACCACGTTGATCCAGTGTTTCCAACGCTTCGTCAATTTTTGCGCTAAGAGACGCTTCGCTAAACCATTGGTTGAAGGTTACGCCGAAGTCAGCAAGATCATCTTTAATATCATCTAAAATGGCATGAAGAGCTGCTTGATGGAATACGCGGTAGCCTTCACCTAATAATTGTTGTGAGTTGGCAATAAGACCATCAATGTGTTTTTCTTTGTCGCCAGATAATACGACTTTATTGCCTTCGCTATCGAGCTCATCTGCATATTGCACGTCTTCTGGCACATCTTTATAGACGTCTGCTACATCACGAACATATGCATTGTTATCTTTGTCGATAATGCTTTGAGCAATCTCTTTAACGTAGTCGCCTTGATATGCATTTTTAGGGAATACAAGGTTTTGCCCAAGTAATTCCAAATAACGTAAATAAGTAGAAGTCGCCAAAATATCCATTTGACGGCCAGCATCATTCACGTAGTACTCACGGTCAACTTTTGCACCTGTTGCTTCAAGTAAGTTTGCAACGGTCATACCATAGGCAGCACCACGACCATGACCTACGTGTAGGCTAGACGTCGGGTTGGCAGAAACGAATTCAACTTGAATCTTTTTAGCTGCATTTGATTGGCTGCGACCAAAGTCTTCTTTTTGAGCTTGAATCTGGTCAAGAATTGCAAAACGCTGGTCTGCATTTAAGAAGAAATTGATAAAACCAGGACCTGCGATTTCAGCTTTGCTGATGTCTGCAACTTCTGGTAGTGCTGCGAGAATTTTCTCAGCTAAATCGCGTGGTTTCATACCAGCAGCTTTAGAGCCGATCATGGCAATATTAGAAGCAAAGTCGCCATGGCTTCGGTCTTTGGTGCGCGTTAAATTGCTTGAATTATTCCAATCCGAAGGAAGCACACCTTCTTGCTGAAGGGTTTGCACTGCATGGTCGAGAGCTGCTTGTATTGCCGTATTCATATCAATCGAAAATAGATGTCGCAGAAAAACGTCAAATATAGCAAATTTCCTATGAGTTAGGGGAGTGCATTTAACGCTTTCATTTAATTTCTTTCTTGAAGTTTCATGGAACTATTTTTTTTGTAAATATTAAAAAATGAATGTGATTCAATTCTGAAAATACGTAAATACAGGCTTTCTAGGCAATATTTTTTAAATTATAAGGTAGTAAAACACTTGGTATTTTTTATGAAAATGTAAGCTAGTAAGAAAATATAAGATTTTAAGTCAGATATAGAGTTAATTAAGAATAATTTTAAAAAAGATGAAAAATGTAAGTAATTAATTTTTAATATTAATTTTGTTGTATGTTTTTTCTAAATAGTATTCAATTTCAATATCACGGTTTAAAATACCTATTTTGTATTAAATAGTCTTAAGCTTACACATACAACGAGCTTTAGAGAGTGCTGAAACTGTACTTTTCGGAGTTCTAAGCTGGAAAATGAGATAGGCAATGATATCAGGACACCCAAGTAAACACCCACTTTATATCCCTTATGCAGGCTATACACTTTTAGAGTTACCCCTTTTAAATAAAGGGTCCGCTTTCACTCAAGAAGAAAGAAGTAACTTTAACTTACACGGGTTACTTCCACATATTATTGAAACAATTGAAGAGCAAAGCCAACGCTCTTATCAGCAATATTGCGCTTTCAATGATGATATTAATAAGCACATCTATTTACGTAATATCCAAGATACCAACGAAACTCTGTTCTACCATTTAATTGAAAATCATCTTGAAGAGATGATGCCAATTATTTACACGCCAACCGTGGGTGAAGCATGTCAACGTTTCTCTGATATCTATCGCCGTCATCGTGGTGTTTTCATTTCATATCCAGATCGCGATGTGATTGATGATATTTTGCAAAACGTTAATAAAAATAATGTCAAAGTCATCGTGATTACAGATGGTGAACGTATTTTAGGCCTTGGTGACCAAGGCATTGGCGGCATGGGTATTCCAATTGGAAAACTTTCGCTTTATACCGCATGTGGTGGTATTAGCCCTGCATACACATTGCCAATCACAATCGATGTAGGGACGAATAACCCTCAATTATTAAATGACCCGATCTACATGGGATGGCGTCAACCACGTATTAGTGGTGATGAGTATTATGAATTTGTAGATATGGTGATTGAAGCTGTAAAACGTCGTTGGCCAAAAGCACTCATCCAGTTTGAAGATTTCGCACAAAAAAATGCGATGCCATTATTAGAAAAATATCGTGATAAAATTTGTTGTTTCAATGATGACATTCAAGGAACAGCAGCTGTTTCTGTTGGTAGTCTAATTGCTGCAAGCCGTGCAGCAGGTAAACAATTAAAAGATCAGAAAATTGCTTTCTTAGGTGCGGGTTCAGCGGGTTGTGGTATTGCGGAGCAAATCGTTGCACAAATGGTTTCAGAAGGTCTAACCGATGCTGAAGCACGTGCTCGTGTTTACATGGTAGATCGTTTTGGTTTGATCACTGAAAATCAGCCGAACCTATTAGACTTCCAGCGTAAATTAGCTCAGAAAGCTGAAGTAGTAGACCAATGGGGCAACATTGAAGAAGTAATTTCACTACTTGATGTTGTTAAAAATGCCAAGCCTACAGTGTTAATCGGTGTTTCTGGTCAGCCAGGCCTATTCACCGAAGAAATTATTAAGACCATGGCTGCCAATTGTGAACGACCAATTGTGATGCCGTTATCTAACCCGACTTCACGTGTGGAAGCTGTGCCGGCTGATATTGTGGAGTGGACTGAAGGTAAAGCATTAATTGCAACGGGTAGCCCATTTGCACCTGTAAATCATCACGGCAAGCTTTACAATATTTCGCAGTGCAATAACTCATACATCTTCCCTGGTATTGGTTTAGGTGTAGTAGCATCAGGCGCTAAACGCGTTACAGAAAACATGCTTATGGCATCAAGTAGTGCTTTAGCAGACTGTTCACCGTTGCTGAAAGATCCACAAGCTGACTTATTGCCACCTTTAGGCGAAATTCAACAAGTGTCTAAAGTGATTGCATTTGAAGTGGCAAAAGCTGCAATGGCAGACGGCGTGGCTGTAACCATTAGTGATGATTTACTTAAGCAGAAGATTGATCAATCGTTCTGGAAACCAGAATACCGTAAATATAAGCGTATTCCTTTCTAAAATATTGGACGTGTAAAAAAGGGAGTAAGATACTCCCTTTTTTATTAACTTAATTTGGCTATAAAGGCTTTTGAATCTCATAAAATAAAATAGATGATTCACCTTTTATAAATGCATATTATTAATCTATATTCATAAGTTTTTCTGTGTTTAATATTAGATATACTTGCTAGCTAATAGCTTTAATTAAGATGAGTTTTTTAAATAGCACAGAATTATGAGTACTTTTTCATGAAAAATATTTATATTTTAATTTTTATAGGCGCTTTAATGGCTTGTAGCGATAAAAGTCCAGATAAAACTCAACATGATGCTAATCATAAGTCAGATGTGGTGCAGATGGATAAAAATCAATCAGACTCTGCTGTAAGTGAAAAGAAAGAGAGTGCGGAGAAGGGGCTTAAAACAGCTGATCAAGTGGGGGAAATCTCTTGTTCAAATCCAAATATTACGCAATGGTATGGTTTTAATGAGAGTGTTGCTGAGCCTAAATGTGAAGTCGTAAAGAACTTTCAACTGTCAGCTTATAAGTGTGATATCTCTAAAAACGCCTTTGGTGAAAATAAAGACGCTATTTTGCTAGAAAATCAAGATAAACGAATTTTTGTTTATTCCACTTTTAAAGACTGTAATGAAATGCTTGAAATAAGAAATGCGAATGGGCCTTAAGTTTATATTTAAGAGTGATTTTTATTAATTTATAAAGGTAAAGATAATATTTTTGTAGAATGTCAAAGTACACGTTTTTTTCTTTGGTTTTAAATAAAAAAGTAGCTACCGTGGTGATAGCTACTTTTTAAAAAACTTAATCCTCTAAAATTTCTTCTAGCAATTCTTCACTTGGTGCAAAGTAATATGCGCCGTCTAGTGGTGTCACGAAGTGCAGTAAGCGGTCATGAATGCCATCCCCACTTGTACCAAACATACGCTTTAACATCGCATCAATAATGTTCAGGTCTTTGGTGTAGGCAATGAAGAATAGGCCTTGATCACCTCGACCATCACCGTAAGGTAAGCTGTGACGTAAAATTTCCATTTCTTCGCCTTCATCATCTTCAACGACAGTACGAGCGACATGGGCATTTTCCGGTTTAACATCATCATCTAATTCAATAGATTCAAGCTTGGTACGGCCCATGACATTTTCTTGTGCGTCGACTTTAAGTTTTTTCCATTTTTCCAAGTCGTGTGCATAGCGCTGCGCAAAGATGAAACTACCATCTGCAAATACTCCAGCACTTTCTGGGAGGAGGGCGGTTTCTGCGCGGTCGTCTGGAAATTGAGGATTTTCAGTACCATCTATAAAGCCAGTAATATCTCGACCATCGAAGTAACGGAAACAAACACGCTCATCCAGAACCTCAACTTTATCTTTAATGCCTTCAAAAAATGCTTGGCTTAAAGCAAAACAAATATCAGAACGCATACTGGCAATGTGGATAAGCACATCAGCTGGTACGACGGGCATGTTGAATGCACCATTTTCTGGTTCAAGTTGTTTAAAGCCAGCAGGAGATTGACTGTAAAGCTGTTTCCAAAGTTCTGGACCAAAAGCGACTGCTGTTTTAATTTGCGCGTCTGAATGCTGAGTAATGAGACGGTCACGTGTTTCGAATAAAGCTTCGAGTTGTTCTTTTAATTCAGCAATTGTTAGATCTTTTAAACGAAGAACAATAAAACGGGCATGATCAGATGGTAATGGCAAAATGACAGATTGAGCAGTCATTAGAAGATCTCTCCTCAATTATAATTTAGTATGAGTTTTAATTATTGTGCCTGATGCGAAGAGCTGTTAGTAGTCTATTTATTGATTTTATTGTTTGAATTATCGCCGCGATAGTTTTATAAAACGGTATAATTCCACTTTTATTGTCTATTTTCGCTATGTCTTTGCAAGTTTGGTTTGCTTATATGTTGGCCTGTTGGGTCATTAGTATTTCTCCGGGAGCAGGGGCTATTGCTTCTATGTCGAGCGGCTTAAATTATGGCTTTAGACATGGCTACTGGAATGCAATTGGCTTGCAAATCGCCTTGTTAATTCAAATCATGATTGTGGCGGCAGGGGTAGGCGTTTTATTTGCAACGACTCCATTAGCTTTTCAGGCTGTTAAGTGGTTTGGGGTGGCTTATTTGCTGTATTTAGCTTATTTGCAGTGGACTGCACCAGTAAAAGACATCGAAATTCAACACGAAAAAAAGGATAAATCTGTTTCTGCTCTGCTATTCAATGGCTTTGTGGTCAATATCAGTAACCCTAAAGCCATCGTATTTTTGTTGGCAGTTTTGCCTCAGTTCTTAGATTTAAGCAAACCCCAATGGATACAATATCTGATTATGGCAGCCACTATGGTTACGATTGATTTGATTGTAATGGCTGGATATACAGGGCTGGCTTCAAAAGTTTTAAGATTACTTCGTTCGCCTAAACAGCAAAAATATTTGAACCGTGGTTTTGCTGTCATGTTTAGTTGTGCGGCGTTATTACTCAGCACAGTTCATCAAGCGACCTGATTTAGGCTGCTTGAGTTTGGTTTTTGATTTTTTGAAGCATAAAAATAAGAGCAAAACTCAACGCCATACATAAAACAATACTGAGGCCAGTTGAGATATTAAGTGCTGCGCTTGACCATAGGCCAACACTGACACCGAGTTGAGCTAAAACAAAAGCCCAAATAACCATTTGCTTTGGTGAATGAGCGAGTAGTCGAGCGCTCAACGCTGGAATAACCAGTAAAGCACCCATTAAAAGTGAACCTACTGCACGTAAAGCTAATACTGTAAATAAGGCTAGCAGTAACATAAAAATGAGACGCTGCCATTTCGCATTTACCCCTTCACTAATCGCAATGTCTGGATCAATGGCAATTTGGATTTGAGGCTGCCAAAAGCGATAAAGAATTGCCAGTGATACTGCAATAATTAATGTGAAAACAGGTAGGTCTGGCCAATCAATACTTAATAAGTCACCAAACAAATAACTCAAAAGTTCTGGTCTTAAACTCGGAACATGTTGAATAAACAGAAGGCCACTACATAGTAAAGTTGCTGAGCATAAGGCAAGTAGAGCATCGTTTGGCAAGCGATTGTCATGCAGTGCCCATAAAATAGCGACTAATAAAATAGCCGTCCCTGCCACGCCAAGCCAGAGAGGGAGGCTTAAGGCACCAGCAATTGCTACCCCAAGTAAGGTTCCATGTGCCATCGTGTCTGCAAAAAAAGACATACGTCTCCATAGCATGAGACAACCAAGTGGTGCGGTCAAAAAGACCAATAAGGTTCCCATAATCCATGCGGGCAACAATAATTGTAACCATTCCATCATGGCTTAAGCTTCCGGTTCTGGGTGAATGTGAGGTCTACTATTGTGAGGGCAGGGGTGTGCTGCATCACCATGTGCACAGTGGTCATGATGGTGCTGGTAAAAAACTCGCTGAGTGCCAAATATTGCCTGATACTCAGGATGCTGTTGAATATTCTCAGGTAAACCGCTGCAACATATATGCTTGTTTAAACAAACAACTCTATGCGTCCCTTGCATAACCCATTGTAGGTCATGTGAAACAATTAAAATGGCGCAACCATAACGCTCCGGCAGACTACGTACATATTCATAAAGCTCAGCTTCAGATTGAATATCTAGACCCTGCATCGGTTCATCAAGAACAAGAATATCTGGCTTCCTAAGTAAAGCACGTGCGAGCAACACACGTTGGCGCTCTCCACCAGAAAGCTGTTGTACTTTTGATTGTTGTAGCTTGGCAATACCAGTATCTTGAATAATTTCTTGGCGAAGGGCAGGGCTACATTTTTCAAGATCTAATAGATCTTGAACACGTAAAGGAAGACTATGAGAGGGATTAAACTTTTGAGGGACATAAGCCATTTTTAGTTTTTTATCGCTTATGACACGTCCGCTACTTGGTTTTAAAATTCCAAGTAGAACTTTAATTAAAGTCGACTTACCCGCACCATTTGGACCAATTAATGTCACAATTTCATTTTGATGCAGATCAAAATCGACTTTTTTTAATATATCCCGATCATCACGGTGAACAGAAACCTGTTCCAGTTGAATCAATACAGGATTTAGCGAGCTGTGCGGCACTGCTGGCATTTCCCCGAAATTTCAATAATGCTGTGTTGTGCTGTGAAATCATCTAAAGCTGCAAGTTGGTCGAGTTGTTGAGTCAGACCTTGTGAAGATGCTTCTTTAACAGTGTGACATTCGGTGCAAATTAAGAATGCAGCCTGATGTCCTTCACGTGGATGACAGCATGGAATATAAGCATTAATAGATGTTAAGCGATGAATTAGACCTTTTTCTAATAAGAAGTCTAAAGTTCTATAAACAGTTGGAGGAGCGGCAGGGCGATCGGTTTGACTTTTAATACGTGCTAATAAGTCGTACGCACCCATTGGGCCTGAAGCATTTAAAATGAGTTCAAGAACTTCTTTACGTAAAGGCGTAAGACGTGCGCCAACCGCAGAACATAAAGTTTCTGCTTCAGCTAAACGACTTGCGACATTATGGTGATCATGTACACCATGTAAAGAATCATGATGTTCATGCGTGCAAGAACTCATAGACATAACCTCAAATTTTTAATGGAATATTAGCATGAAGCGATGCTTCATTCGATTAATCTTAGGTATTTTTGTAACTTTGTTATATTATAACATGCTTCGAGCTATTACTAATTGATGGTCTGTCATGTTCCGCGTTTTTGTTTTCAGTATGTTCTCTTTAATGAGTACGTTAGGTTGGAGTCAGGGTTTGGTTGTCTCTACACACCCAATCTATTTGATTGCAAAAGAAATTACCAAAGGCGTTGAAGAGCCTCAGTTGTTGCTTCAAGGTCAAAGCGGGCATGACGTACAACTCACCCCAGCGCATCGTAAAGCAATCAATGATGCTTCTTTAGTGATCTGGTTAGGAAAAGCTCATGAAGCTCCTTTAAACAAATTGCTGAGTAACAATAAGAAAGCAATTTCTTTATTAGACAGTGGTATTCTTTCTGTTTTGCCACAGCGTAATACGCGTGGCGCTGCTTTACCAAATACTGTAGATACGCATGTCTGGTTAGAACCAAACAATGCAGTGCGGATTGGCTTTTTTATTGCGGCTTTGCGTTCACAGCAGCATCCTGAAAGTAAAGCGAAATATTGGAATAATGCCAATGTATTTGCTCGGAATATGTTACAGGCAGCTCAAGCTTATGATAGCTCAAGTAATGGAAAACCATATTGGTCTTATCATGATGCTTATCAGTATTTGGAACGCTCGCTTAATTTAAAGTTTGCAGGTGCTTTAACGGATGACCCGCATGTTGCGCCTACAGCGGCTCAAATTAAGTATCTTAATGATAATCGACCAAAACCTCAGATGTGTTTACTTGCAGAAAGTTTCACAACAAAAGGTCAATATCAGAAACTGGGCAGTATTACCTTCCAACCCGTTGATGAAAGTATGAATAATGAGGACGATTTTGTAACAGCATGGAAGAAACTGGCTATAAAAACCGATAAATGTGTATTAAATACGCAAAAGTAAGATAAAAAGTAAACAAAGGCTGACTGTAGCGTCAGCACCACCTGTCACGAAAAACCCCGACTAAAGTCGGGAAAAGATTGCATGTTCAGGGGTGTAACTCTATAATGCCTGCGATTAAAAGCGATCATCAGCTAAACTTGTCAAGCATTTATGCTGTGAGTGGATAAATAATGAGCCAAACTAGTCGCTTGATTGACCGACGATTAGCAAAAGCTTTGGTCTTCTTACAAGCATGCATGATCCCTGTTTCCGCACTTGTGGCGTGGAGCATAAAAGACATGACAGCAGCATTAAGTGCGGCACTTGGTGCATTGGTCTGCTGGCTTGCTACCAGTTATTTTGCGTGGCAATCCTTCAGAACAGCAGGTGCGAGAGCATCGAAACAAGTGCTGTCTAACATGTATAGGGGCATGTTAGGCAAATTTGCAATCATGATCGTTGGATTTATTTTGATTTTGAGCAATGTTAAACCTTTATCACCGTTAGCATTGCTGTTTGGTTTTATCCTCGTTCAAATGATGTCGTGGGTTGCTCCTTTTTGGGTTTCACGTCTACAAAAACGAGTATAGAAACAAGAAGAATTGAAGATTTTTTGGAGGGTGGCGAGATATCGACAGTACGCCGATGTTCGTTTCCCTTCTTTTTAGTAATTGACATTGACCAGGTGTGATTTATGGCTGCTGAAGAACATGCCCTCACTTCGACAGAGTATATCAAGCATCACTTGACCAATATGACCTATGGCAAAATGCCAGACGGTACATGGAAATTGGCTGAGACTGCTGAAGAAGCTCATTCGATGGGGTTCACTGCAATTCACTTGGATTCAATGGGTTGGTCAATTGGCCTTGGTGTGATTTTCTGTTTGTTGTTTTGGATGGTTGCGAAAACTGCGAAAGCTGGCGTTCCAACAAAATTCCAATCTGCAATTGAAATGATCATTGAGTTTGTTGACTCAAGTGTCCGTGATACTTTTCATGGCAAATCACGTTTAATCGCTCCACTTGCACTCACTATTTTCGTGTGGATTTTCCTCATGAACTTAATGGACTTGATTCCAGTTGACTGGATTCCTCAAGTTGCTGCATTTGTTGGTGCTAACGTATTTGGTATGGACCCTCACCACGTTTACTTCAAGATCGTTCCATCTACAGATCCAAACATTACCCTTGGTATGTCTTTATCTGTATTTGTTCTTATCTTGTTCTACAGCATCCGCGAGAAGGGTGTTGGCGGTTTCGTAGGCGAGTTGGCACTTAACCCATTTAACCCAAGTAATCCAGTTGCAAAAGCGTTGCTTATTCCAGTGAACTTGATTTTGGAATTGGTAACATTCCTTGCTCGTCCTATTTCATTGGCTCTCCGACTATTCGGTAACATGTATGCCGGTGAGTTAATCTTTATCCTGATCGCATTATTGCCGTTCTGGATTCAATGGGCGTTATCTGTGCCTTGGGCGATCTTCCACATTCTTGTAATCACGTTGCAGGCATTCATCTTTATGATGCTTACCATCGTTTACTTGAGCATGGCAAGCGAAAAACATTAATGGTATTGCCTAACTATCAAATGATGGTTGGGCTGAATTTTTTTAATTTAATTTGGTAATAACCTAACCTCTGAGGAATTTTTCATGGAACTCACTTTAGGTCTAGTTGCAATTGCATCTGCTATCTTGATCGCTTTCGGTGCTTTGGGTACTGCGATTGGTTTTGGTCTTTTGGGTGGTCGCTTTTTAGAAGCTGTAGCTCGTCAACCAGAATTAGCTCCACAACTTCAAACTCGTATGTTCTTAATCGCGGGTCTTCTTGATGCTGTGCCTATGATCGGTGTTGGTATTGGCTTGTTCTTCATCTTCGCTAATCCATTTGTAGGTTAATCAGCTTAATTCCTAAATCCACTATTTGAGGAATTGCAATGAATATCAACCTCACATTGATTGGTCAAGCGATTGCGTTTGCGTTTTTTGTCGCATTCTGCATGAAGTTTGTTTGGCCACCACTAATCAATGCGATTAGTGAGCGTCAGCGTAAAATCGCTGATGGCTTAAATGCAGCAGAAAAAGCGAAAGCTGATCTTGCCGATGCACAAGCGCAAGTGAAGCAAGAGCTTGATGCAGCTAAAGCACAAGCGGCTCAATTGATCGAACAAGCGAACCGTCGTGCAGCGCAATTGATCGAAGAAGCTCGTACTCAAGCTGCGGCTGAAGGTGAGCGTATTCGTCAACAAGCTAAAGAAGTTGTTGATCAAGAGATCAATTCTGCTCGCGAAGAATTACGTCAACAAGTAGCTGCCTTGGCAGTGACTGGTGCAGAAAAGATCCTGAACCAACAAGTTGATGCAGAAGCTCATAACGCCATGCTGTCTCAGCTGGCTGCTAAACTTTAAGCGAGGCGAATTATGGCTGAACTCTTGACGTTGGCACGTCCGTATGCCAAAGCAGCATTTGCTTATGCTTCTGAGCAAGGTGCAACAGACAATTGGTCGAATGCGTTACAAGTGCTCAGTGCTGCGGTGCAAGACGAAGCATTTTCCGCTTATTTAAATCGCCCTGAACTTACTCCTGCGGAGCAAGTGAAGCTTTTTGCTAAAGTTTTAGGTGAAGATCAATCTCAAGCAGTGTCTAACTTTTTGACACTTCTTGCAGATAACGATCGATTAGTGTTGTTACCTGAAATTGCAGCAGAATATGAACAGCTTAAATCACAGAATAACAATACGGTTGATGTCGTGATTGAATCGGCGTTTCCGTTAACTTCTGTTCAGGAACAATTGCTTGCACATGCGTTAGAAAAACGCTTCAAGGCAGCAGTTAATGTTTCTGTCGAAGTTAATCCTGCTTTGATTGCAGGTGTGGTTATTCGTGCAGGCGATCAAGTGATAGATGATTCTGCGCTTAACAAGCTTGAAAAAATGCGTACTCGTCTTCTTGCATAATGCAAATGATGAAGACTGAACTAATAAAAGATTGAGGAATAGCGCAATGCAACAACTGAATCCATCCGAGATCAGTGCGCTCATTAAACAGCGTATCGGAGATCTGGACACCAGCGCGACCGCTAAAAACGAAGGTACCATTGTTATGGTATCCGACGGTATCGTGCGTATTCACGGTCTTGCTGATGCAATGTACGGTGAAATGATCGAATTCGACGGCGGCTTATTTGGTATGGCACTGAACCTAGAACAGGATTCAGTGGGTGCCGTTGTTTTAGGTAACTACCTAAGCCTTCAAGAAGGTCAAAAAGCTCGTTGTACAGGTCGTGTTTTAGAAGTTCCAGTTGGTCCTGAACTTCTTGGCCGTGTAGTAGATGCTTTGGGTAACCCAATTGATGGTAAAGGCCCAATTGATGCAAAATTAACTGATGCTGTTGAAAAAGTAGCACCAGGCGTAATTTGGCGTCAATCTGTAGACGAGCCTGTTCAAACTGGTTATAAATCAGTTGATACCATGATTCCTGTGGGTCGTGGTCAGCGTGAGTTGATTATTGGTGACCGTCAAACTGGTAAAACAGCAATGGCGATCGATGCGATTATCGCTCAGAAAAACTCTGGCATTAAGTGTGTATACGTTGCGATTGGTCAAAAACAATCAACAATTGCAAACGTTGTACGTAAGCTAGAAGAAACTGGCGCTATGGCGTATACAACTGTTGTCGCTGCTGCGGCTGCTGATCCTGCTGCAATGCAGTACTTAGCTCCGTACTCTGGCTGTACAATGGGTGAATACTTCCGTGACCGCGGTGAAGACGCTCTTATCATTTATGATGATTTGTCTAAGCAAGCTGTTGCTTACCGTCAAATTTCATTGCTTTTACGTCGTCCACCAGGTCGTGAAGCGTATCCAGGTGACGTATTCTATCTTCACTCACGTCTTCTTGAACGTGCTTCTCGTGTATCTGCTGAATACGTTGAGAAATTCACTAATGGCGCAGTAACTGGTCAAACTGGTTCTTTAACTGCATTGCCAATTATTGAAACTCAAGCAGGTGACGTATCTGCATTCGTACCAACGAACGTAATTTCGATTACTGACGGTCAGATCTTCTTAGAAACATCATTATTCAACGCAGGTATCCGTCCTGCTGTGAACGCGGGTATCTCTGTATCTCGTGTTGGTGGTTCTGCTCAAACTAAGATCATCAAAAAATTGTCTGGTGGTATCCGTACTGCTTTAGCACAATACCGTGAATTGGCTGCGTTTGCTCAGTTTGCTTCTGACCTTGACGAAGCAACTCGTAAGCAACTTGAACATGGTCAACGCGTAACTGAGTTAATGAAGCAAAAACAATATGCTCCTTACTCAATTGCTGACCAAACTGTTTCTGTTTATGCATCTAACGAAGGCTATATGGCTGACGTAGAAGTTAAGAAAATCGTAGACTTTGATGCTGCGTTAATTGCTTACTTCCGTTCTGAATATGCTCCGTTGATGAAACAAATCGATGAAACTGGTGATTACAACAAAGACATCGAAGCAGCAATCAAAGCAGGTATTGAAAGCTTTAAAGCGACTCAAACTTACTAAGTTCAGTTTTAGTTAAGTTTGGTTCACGGATCAACCTTCGGAAGCTCGAAAGGGCTTTCGAATACTAGGTTAAGCGTATGGCAAATTTAAAAGAAATTCGCGCCAAAGTAGCTAGTATCAAGAGCACGCAAAAGATTACTCGCGCGATGCAAATGGTAGCTGCTTCTAAAATGCGTCGTGCGCAAGAGCGCATGGCTCAAGGCCGTCCGTATGCCGATAATATGCGCCGTGTAATTGCTCACTTGGTACAAGCAAACCCTGAATATAAACACCGTTATATGGTTGACCGCCCAGTTAAGCGTGTTGGCTATATCGTAGTGTCTTCAGATCGTGGTTTGGCAGGTGGCTTGAACATTAACTTGTTCAAGAAAGTTGTGCAGCATGTCAAAGCACAACAACAGCAGTCAATTGAAGTTGAATTTGCTTTAATTGGTCAAAAAGCGGTTTCGTTTTTTAAGAATTACGGCGGTAAAGTGCTTGGTGCAACTACCCAACTTGGCGATGCGCCGAGTTTGGAACAGTTAACTGGCTCAGTGCAAGTTATGCTTGATGCATTTGATAAAGGCGAGTTAGATCGTATCTATCTCGTATCAAATGGCTTCGTTAATGCAATGACTCAGCAGCCTAAAGTAGAACAACTTGTTCCTTTAGCACCAGCAGAAGAAGGCGATGACCTCAACCGTACTTATGGTTGGGATTATATCTACGAACCAGAAGCAGAAGAATTGTTAAATGGTTTGTTGGTTCGCTATATCGAGTCTATGGTTTATCAAGGTGTGATTGAAAACGTTGCATGTGAGCAGTCAGCTCGTATGGTCGCGATGAAAGCAGCGACAGACAACGCAGGACAATTGATTAAAGACCTACAACTCATTTACAACAAGCTGCGTCAAGCCGCGATTACTCAGGAAATTTCCGAGATCGTTGGCGGTGCCGCTGCCGTTTAACATTATTAAGTTTGAATTGAGGAGACAGCAATGAGTAGCGGTCGTATCATTCAGATCATCGGCGCGGTTATCGACGTCGAGTTTGAGCGCACAAGCGTTCCTAAGATCTATGACGCTCTCCAAGTTGACGGTACTGAAACTACTTTAGAAGTTCAGCAACAACTTGGTGATGGTGTTGTTCGTACCATCGCAATGGGTTCTACAGAAGGTCTTAAACGTGGTCTTACTGTAACTAGCACAAACGCACCGATCTCTGTTCCAGTTGGTACAGCCACTCTTGGCCGTATCATGGACGTTTTAGGTCGTCCTATCGATGAAGCAGGTCCTGTTGCGACTGAAGAACGTTTGCCGATTCACCGTCAAGCGCCTTCTTATGCTGAACAAGCAGCTTCTACTGATCTTTTAGAAACTGGTATTAAAGTAATTGACTTACTTTGCCCGTTCGCAAAAGGTGGTAAAGTTGGTTTATTCGGTGGTGCGGGTGTTGGTAAAACCGTTAACATGATGGAATTGATCAACAACATCGCAAAAGCACACTCAGGTTTATCTGTGTTTGCTGGTGTTGGTGAGCGTACTCGTGAAGGTAACGACTTCTATCACGAAATGAAAGATTCTAACGTTCTTGACAAAGTAGCAATGGTCTACGGTCAGATGAACGAGCCACCAGGTAACCGTTTACGCGTAGCGTTAACTGGTTTGACTATGGCTGAATACTTCCGTGATCAAAAAGACGAAAATGGTAAAGGTCGTGACGTATTATTATTCGTCGACAACATCTACCGTTATACACTTGCGGGTACGGAAGTATCAGCATTGTTAGGTCGTATGCCATCTGCGGTAGGTTACCAACCTACACTTGCAGAAGAAATGGGTGTTCTTCAAGAGCGTATTACGTCTACTAAATCTGGTTCGATCACTTCGATCCAAGCAGTATACGTACCTGCCGATGACTTAACAGACCCATCGCCTGCAACTACATTTGCTCACTTAGATGCAACAGTAGTATTGAGCCGTGACATCGCATCTTCTGGTATTTATCCAGCGATCGATCCACTTGACTCGACTTCACGTCAGTTAGACCCATTAGTTGTTGGTCAAGAGCACTATGAAATTGCGCGCGCAGTACAAAACGTATTGCAACGCTATAAAGAGCTTAAAGACATCATCGCAATCTTGGGTATGGATGAATTGGCAGAAGAAGATAAATTGGTTGTTTACCGTGCGCGTAAAATCCAACGTTTCTTCTCTCAACCATTCCACGTAGCTGAAGTATTTACTGGTGCTCCTGGTAAATTAGTACCACTTAAAGAAACGATTCGTGGCTTTAAAGGTCTATTAGCTGGTGAATACGATCACATCCCAGAACAAGCGTTCTATATGGTTGGTGGTATTGACGAAGTGATTGCTAAAGCTGAGAAACTCTAATTTAAGGAGATCATCTCATGGCGACTATGCAATGTGATGTCGTAAGTGTTAAAGAGTCTATTTACTCTGGCGCAGTGACGATGTTAATCGCGAAAGGTGCAGGTGGTGAACTTGGTATTTTGCCAGGTCACGCTCCACTTGTAACTTTGCTTCAACCGGGCCCGATTCGTGTTCTGTTGGAAAATGGTACAGAAGAAATCGTCTATGTATCTGGCGGTGTTTTAGAAGTTCAACCTCATGTTGTAACGGTTCTTGCAGATACTGCAATCCGTGCTGACAATTTGGATGAAGCTGCAATTTTAGAAGCACGTAAAAATGCTGAACAATTGCTTGCAAACCAAAAGAGTGATTTGGACTCAGCTGCTGCTTTGGCGTCTCTTTCAGAGATCTCAGGCCAGCTTGAAACAATCCGTAAAATCAAAAACCGCGCTCAATAAGACGCGGTTCGAGATTGAAAAAGCCACCTTACGGTGGCTTTTTTTATTGCTAGAAAGAAAATTAAGAATCAGTTTTTGAATCAGACTTTTCATCTCCTGCCATAATCAGTGCAGCAAGTTTGACCATATCCATTTGGATGGTATTGAGTTGCTTCTCAATTTGGTCGAAATCAATTTGTTCTAATTTCCCATTTAATAAAGGCATACTTAAAGCTTGTTGGTTTGCTTGTAGTAAGTTTTGGCGAATATTTTCAACTTCCTGACTTCTTATATCTAAAGTCAATAGTGCTTGATTTAAGCCTTTTAACTGCTGTTTTAAAGTGGTCACAGTTGTTTTTAGTTCTTGTTGATCTTTATCTTGGATGGCTTGCTCAACATCAAGTTGAGTGTCTTTAAGCTTTTCAATATAGTCGCCTGCCTTTAACTGTAAGTTAGCTGCATCACGAACGATATAAAAAACATTACCGCTTTTTAACTCAGCTTTATTTTTGGTAGGTACGATTTCTTGTTGAGAATCATCTGCTTGTTCTGATACTTCGTCATTGGTTTGAGCAGATTCTTGTTCCTTAGCATGGTCTTGTGCCTGATCGCATCCAAGTAACAACATACCTGAAGCAAAAATCACAAATGGAAAAAATGCGCCTTGTAAAACTTTTTTCATAACTACAAACAATACCAAGTAAAGCAAGTGCGTACTATATGCATAAAATATGTAGAAATAAGGTATTGTTGCAAATGAACAACATTTTGACCAGACAATAAAAAGAGTGCCGTAGCACTCTTTTTTCTTAAATTGCGCTAAAAATTATTTAGCGAGTTCAGCTTCAACTGCTTTTACAATTTGTTCATCGTCTGCTGTTAAGTTTGGCGCAAAACGAGCAACAACTTCACCATTTTTATTGATGAGGAATTTCTCAAAGTTCCATAATACTTCTGGAGCAGGGTTTGTTGGAATGCCTAAACCTTCTAAACGCTCACGGAAAGGACCTTCACCAATGCGTTCTGGTTGAGCTGTTGTCAGTGCTTGATAAAGAGGATGTTTATCTGCACCTGCTACAGAAATTTTAGAGAAAAGCGGGAAATGAACATCGTAGTTTAATGAACAGAATTGTTGAATTTCTTCATCTGAACCAGGCTCTTGTTCTTTGAAGTTATTTGCAGGGAAACCTAAGATTTCAAGACCTTGATCTTTTTTCGCTTGATAAAGCTTTTCTAAACCTTCGTATTGTGGAGTTAAACCACATTTAGATGCTGTGTTTACGATTAATAAAACCTTACCTTTATATTGGTCAAGGTCAACCGTTTCGCCTGAAATAGCTTTTACTGGAATATGGTATACAGATTGAGTCATGTGTCTTTCCTGAAGATTGTAATTGATATCAAGTAACGCATTTGTTTTAACTGCTATTCTTGAGGAGTGCAATAATATTCGTGTTCAAAAAATAAAAAGAGAAGAAAAAACTGTCTGCGATCTAATTGTTTCTGATTTGAACAGGTGTTTGACCTGTATATCTTTTAAAAAATTCAATAAAACTGGAACTGTGTTGGTAACCTAAATCGTATGCTAAACGTTTAATGGGCATACCTTGTCGAATTTGATGAATGGCATAAACAATTTTAGCTCTATTACGCCATTCCGATAAAGAAAGTTGTAATTCTTGTTGGCTTAAGCGCAATAAATGGCGATCACTGACAGAAAAATTCTGCAGTAATTGTTGTAAAGATTGATTAAAAAACAAGGGGTCTGAAAGCTTTTCCAAAATTGGCAATAAAACAGGATGTCGTGTTTGTGGCAAATAATGAGAATATGCGGTGGCTTGCTGTAATTGATCGAATAAAACTTGCAGAAGGTGTACTAAATATTCAGGTTTTCCATTTTGTTTTTGCTGTTCCAGAATTTGTAAAACTAGAGTTCGAAAGAAAGGCTGAATGCTAAAGCACTTACAGACATTACCTAAAATAGAACATAAACGAGGGTGGAGGCGGATACAAATATAGTGAATTTCATGATCGATATGAGTAGATTGATGAACCGTTTGAGGTGGAATCCAAAGCCCATAGCTTGGAGGTGACAAATAGATTTGTTCTTCTACCTGCATTTCCAAAATACCATTCAAACTGAAATTAAAATCTCCCCAAAGTGAAGCATGAGGACGAACAATATCTTCTTTTTCATATAGAAACTCATGAACTTCTATATCATTCAATAAAGAAAATTGTTGGTCCTCATTTTTCATCTACTTACTCTGAATAATATTTTAGTTTTCACAAGTCGCTTTAGGATTATTTAAGCCTTTGGCAAAGGTAAATGTACTAATTAATGCTAAAGCAACGAAGCTTAATACACCATAAATTAAAGTATTTTCATTGAAATGATCAACTACATAACCACCTAATAATGAACCTGTAGCAATCATGACTTGAAACATGCCAACAAAAAGCGGCATACCTTTTTCTACAGCATGGGGTGCGTGTACAAACATCCAAATATTGGCAGAGGTAGGAAAGGCACCGAATGCGAAGCCCCATAGCGCAGTAAGAACGATGGCACCAAATTCATGAATAGCAAAGATAGGGAAGCCAAAAAATACGATTGCAAAACATGTCCCAACAAATGCGAGTGTGTAACGAACATTTAAGTTGCCACTATACCCTGCAAATGCATTTCCAAAGATACCAGCAATTCCGTAAAGTAATAATAATGAACTAATAGTAGTGCCATTAAACCCTGCAATATTCTTAAAAAAAGGCGCTAAATAACTATAGGCACAGAAATGAGCAAGACCAATTAATAAAACAATAAGCATACCACTACGTGCTTTGGGTGTGCGTAATAGTGCAGGTAAATCACGAATATGAATGGCTGACTCTGGTAAAAGTTTTGGTAAGAAAATAAGCTGAAGGACGAGTACAACAAGGCCAATCGCAGCGGTAATACCAAATGCACTACGCCACCCATAAAACTCGCTTAGCCAAGTTCCAATCGGGACCCCTAATACAGTCGCAAAGGTTACCCCAGCCATGACTACAGCAGTTGCTTTAGCAATAGGCAAATGTGCAGGTGCCAGCTTGCCGCTTAACGCAATAGCTGTGGCCCAAAAGCCACCGATTGAGATACCTAAAATTAAGCGGCTCAGTAATAAAACATGAAAGTTTTCAGCAAAAGCAGTAATGGTATTGGCAATCACCATAATTGCAGTCAGTAAAATAAGCACGTAACGACGGTCAAGTTGTTTTACTGAAACAGGTAATAGAGGGGCTGCAATGGCTGCCATAATGCCAGGTACAGTAATAATAAGACCAGCGGTACCGACAGAAATATGTAAATCAGCTGCAACGCTATTTAAAACACCAACCGGTAAAAATTCACTTGTTACTAATGCAAATGCTGCAATGGCAACCGCCAAAATAGCAAACCAGCTCCCTTGTGTGGAAGTTATGGGTCGCGGTTTAGAGGTAGTAGATTGGTCCATAATAAATCCTTACTTGGCTAAATTTAGAGTGAAGAAAGGCAATTTTTAATTAACTAACGATCATTATGAAAATAAAATAGTTGATAAAAAATCGAACGTCAATTAATTTAATAACGATTGTTATAAAAATAGATGTGATCTTTATGACAAATAGGCATGAAACAGATCTTGTGGTTAATGAAGATACGTTGAAAAAGAAGCGTGGACGCCCTAAATGCTTTGATGAACAGCAAGTTTTAGAGAAGGCAATGTTGCTTTTTTGGGAACATGGTTATGAAGCAACGTCTATTAGTGACTTAACGCAGGCTTTAGAAATTACGGCGCCTAGTTTATACAGTACTTTTGGCGATAAGGCAGGCTTGTTTTATAAAAGTATTGATTATTACTTAGCTCATGAAGCATGTCCTATTGAAACGATCTTTTTAGAAGCAAAAACTGCAAAAATTGCTTTTGAGTTGTATCTTTATGACAATGTAAAACGATTGGTTCAACCCAATAAACCAGCAGGTTGTATGTTGGTGGTTGCAGCTATGAATTGCTCTGATGCGACACAAGAGGTCCAACAAAATCTATTAGATAAGCGTATAAAAACTAAAGAAAAATTATTAAAACGTTTGGAACAAGGTGTAGAGCAGGGTGATTTATCAGCTAATGCTCCTCTACAAGAAATGACAGACTTCTATGCTACTGTTATTCAAGGACTGACTATTCAAGCGAGAGATGGCGCGACCACTGAGCAACTACATAAAGTGGTAGAACATGCCATGAAAGCTTGGACATTATTTTAAAAAATTAATGATGTCCTAAGTTCAATATCAATGTCGGAAATGCGATATTTCAATTTATTAAGACATTCTTCAAAATAAAATCTCTTTTGTAGATGGTGTATTACTATGAGTCAGGTCATGAAATATCACAAATGGGCATTTATTTTTCCCATTCTGGCAGTACTGATTTGGTCTTTAAATATTGTAGTCACCCGCTACGTCTCGGATTATATTTCTCCAGTTAGCATTAGTTTTTATCGGTGGTTAATTGCCTTTATTATTTTGACTCCATTTATGTTTATATCTGTTTGGAGACAAAGACGAATAGTAATACCCTATTTACCTAAGCTTGCTGTGTTAAGTGCATTTGGGATGGTGCTTTATCAAGGCCTTGCTTATACGGCGGCTCATTATACCAGTGCAACTAATATGGGTATTGTTAATGCCTTTATTCCGATTTTTACTATTTTTGTTTCTCTTGCGATTTTAAAAGATGTACCTAATCGTTTTGCTGTTTTTGGTAGTATTTTATCTTTTGCGGGTTTGCTATATGTCATGTCCCAAGGAAATATTAATAAGCTATTAAGTGGTGGAGGGCATCTTGGTGATGCGCTCATGATTGTTGCTGTATTCTTCTATGCATTTTATGGGGTTTTCTTAAAGAAATGGCAGCTTCCACTTCCAATTATGACGAGCTTATATGTCCAGATTGGGTTTTCTGTGCTGTTCCATTTACCTTTAATTTTCTGGTTTGGTCTTGATGGCTTAAATGCACAAAATGCGCCAAGTGCAATTTATGCCGGTGTATTTGCTTCTTTAATTGCGCCGTTAGTTTGGATGTTGGCTGTACAACAAATCGGGCCAAATAGAACCAGTATATTTATGAACCTTGTACCAGTGTTCACAGCCATTATTGCAAGCCTCTGGTTATCTGAGCAGTGGACGATCTATCATACTTTCGGTGGGATTATGATTCTCGTGGGTATTATCATGGCACAAAAGAAGGTTAAATCTAAAAAATCAGATCTCCTGCCAGAGCAAAATTAAGAATAATAAAAAAACTATGGCATATTTTTAAAAAAAGTAATGAAAATATGCCAATTTTTTTGTTAATCCAAGCTTTTCTATATGATTTATAAATATATTTATAAAAATATTGTGTAATATAAATATTAAAAAAGACCAATAAAAATATTAATATAATTTTAACTTAATTGCTAAAAACGCCAAATTCCCTACACTTTTCATGCTTTTTTTAGAGAAATAATATATTTCTCTCATTTAATCTCTTACCACATAATAGCGACCACTACGAAAGATGCTCTTTTAAGCAATTTTTCTTTCGTTCCAGAGATATCCAAACCCTCTGGATGTGGTATATACCCATCCTTTTTTATGCTCAGTTATCCCTATATAACTGAGCTTTTTTTTTGTCTGGAATTAAGGACGAATGACTTCACCAGTTAAGGCGTTAATGATGCGGCTTGGCTGTTGGCTTTGACCTAAATCACCATTGAGATAGTTTAATTGTGAACCAAAGTATTGGCAGGCATCTTGTAAAGAATGGGCTGGTTCTTGTCCACTAGGGTTGGCACTCGTCGAGACAATAAATCCATGAAAAGCATTGCATAAAGCGACACATAAAGGATGTGTCGTTACACGGACTGCAACAAGAGGATGCTCGCCTTTAATCCATGAAGGAATGTGTTGATCGGCTGGCAATAGCCAAGTTGTGGCTCTTTCTGATGGTTGGTGGTTCGTCCAGCAATCAATAATTTCTTGCTGAGTCGTTTGCGGTAAGGAAGTTAGTAGATGTTCTACTTGACTAATATGGCCAGCCAATAAAATGACGCCCTTTTCAATAGGGCGCTGTTTCAATTCAAGAATCTTTTGAAAAGCTTGTTCATTAAATGGATCACAGCCTAGTCCCCAGACTGCCTCAGTTGGATATGCCAAAACTTGACCTTGTTGTAAACATTCGGCTGCTTCGGTCACTGAGGTCGTAATCATGGTAATACTTTCCTTTCAATCAAACAGAATCGCTATTGTGCGCTCTAATACTAAGAACGACAACGTAAATACAGCCCTGATTGTTGCATACATAAACCGAGTAGTTCTAGTTCCATTAGTGAAGAGGTCAGTTCAGAAACCGAAACATTATGATGAATTACAAGCTGGTCAATATTTTGTCCTACCCAGTCTAAAGACTGATAAAGATCAATCAAATGCTCAGGAATTTCTGAAGTATACGTATTAGTTTCTTCATTTTGACTTTGTTGCTGGCTTTGCCATTGAGTTGGTAAGGCGAGGTCTTCAATAATTTGTTCGGGATGATCAACTAAAATTGCTCCCTCACGAATAAGTTGATGGCATCCTTGATGGAACTCACTATAAATATGGCCCGGAATGGCGAATACGGTTTTGCCTTGTTCAGCAGCTTTATTGGCCGTGATGAGCGAGCCACTTTTTAATGTCGCTTCTACCACCAAAACGCCTAAACTTAAACCACTAACAATTCGGTTTCTACGTGGAAAATGCTGTTGTAATGGCGGTGTACCAGGTAAAAACTCAGTAATAATGGCGCCGTTCTGAGCCAAAATATGTTCTGCCAGTTTTTTATTTTGAGCTGGATAGGTAGTGTCTAGGCCCGTACCACTGCAATTGTACGTTGATGAGCGGATGCACCTTGATGAGCTGCTTCATCAATGCCATAAGCCAGACCACTACTAATAAAAAAGCCCTTTTCACTTAAGTAGTAGGCAAAATCATAAGCCACCTGACGTCCATGTGGGCTTGGTTTTCGGCTACCGACAATCGCAATTTGCGGTTGCAATAATGCCTGTGCCTGACCTTTTCCAAAAATAACAGGTGGATGATCTGTATAAGGGAGTAATTGAGTAGGGTAGCCAGAGTCATTGGGCGTCAAAATAAAATCAGTATGCTGCTGAACTTGTTGTATAAGCTGTTCGAACTGAGCTTGGCCTTGTGTCGTTTGAAATTCGTTTACACGCTTTAAGTGATTAGCATGTAGCCCCAGAGAGGACCACTTTGCTAAACCATCAGGTTGAGTTGCTTTTTCACAAATTCCAAAATAATCGATAATTTTTTTAAAACTAACTAATGAGTGCTGCACCAAATACCACACTTTAAGCGTGTGGTAATGGTGTGAAGAAAGTTGGGTGAGCATTGTAGAAGGTACATCCAACATTAATCATTAAAGCGAGGTGGCTGAATGCTTGAGCCGACTTTAATAGGCAAATCGCTTTCTAGAACATAGGCATAACTCAGCTGACCAAAAGTTCTAAAAACCATCAGACTCCCAATTTGTTGACCAGGAAGTTGAATCGCTTCTTTAGTTTTAGGATCGCGAATTGTCTCGCCTTGTTGTGTAATATCAAAAACTTGACCTACCTGAACACCTTGTGCTGTACCGCGGTCCAAAGTCACTACACTATGTTTTGCAGCTCTACCGATTGAACCCATGACACGAATAATTTTGCCACCATCAGTCACTTGTTTGGCATCTACTGGGTAAAATAAGGTTGGCAAAGTAGCTTGTTCTTCAGGCATAACACGATCGCCACGACGTACTTCAGCGTTATAACTATCTGTTAGCTCTAATGTAGTAATGTCTTTTTCAGAAGATACCGCAACACCTGAAGCAACCTGTAGTAGCTCAATACCAAGGCTATGCTTTTTACCTTTACTATCTGTGAAATAGTAAGGTTCACCTTCTCGATAGACTGCATAACGCTGACCATCAACTAGACCTTTTCCTCTTGCATAAATAGTTTGACCTTTTCCTGCAAGTACACGTTGGTCGGCTGTACCAACAACGTAAGGTGTGTTGGTAATTGAATCGGCTGGTAAAATAGTGCTGTTCTCTAGCCACTGTTTAATATGTTCAAGTGGAATAACTGGCACACTATTATTTAATGCTTCTACGCGAACTTGTGGTTGTAAGTTTGTGGTTTGGCCTGTGTAACGACGAATAATGCCTACACAGCCATCCCCTTCATCTTTGCCCACAAGTGGACGTCCATCTAAGCTACATAACAGTAATCGATCGCCCGGATAAATCCAGTGAGGGTTTTTAACATGTTGATTACTTGCCCAGATTTCAGGCCAACGCCATGGCTTATTGAGAAAATGGCCGGAAATATCCCATAGGGTATCCCCACGTTTTACAACATACACATTCGGTGCATTGCTTTTAAGAGAAGGTGGATTATGATTTGGACTGGCAGCATGAACCTCTGCTACCGTACCTAGTGCGACAGTTGTACAGAGTGCTAAAGCAAGTAAATGCTTCTTTATCCCCAAAGCATGAAATTCAGCCATGCCGTTAAAAACCTTTTTCATTCTGATAATTCCTAAAAATTATGCGTGCAGATGCGTTATAATAGGCGGCTTACACACAATTTTTCGATGAAGTATTTCCTTCATTTGGTTTTTCAATCAATGGCATAAGTGAGGACGTCAGTATGGCCTTATTACCTATTTTAAGTTTTCCTGATCCCCGTCTTCGTACCATTGCTAAGCCTGTTGAAGAAGTTACTGATGAAATTCGTCAACTTGCAGCAGATATGTTTGAAACCATGTATGCGGCACCCGGTATTGGTTTAGCAGCTTCTCAGGTCGATCGTCATATTCAGCTTATCGTCATGGATTTGTCTGAATCTAAAGATGAACCTATGGTTTTCATTAACCCCAAAATAACTCCACTGACTGAAGAGACGCAGCCGTACGAAGAAGGCTGTCTATCAGTGCCACAAATATACGATAAAGTTGACCGTCCGTCACGTGTGAAAATCGAGGCAATTAACCTTGAAGGTCAAGCATTTGAGATAGAAGCTGACGGACTTCTCGCTGTTTGTATCCAACATGAAATGGATCACTTAAAAGGCAAATTGTTTGTGGATTATTTGTCGCCACTTAAACGTCAGCGTGCACGTGAAAAAGTCGAAAAGATTGTTCGTCAACGCGAGCGTGAAAAAGTTGCGGTAAAACGTTAAAAGTTTTCAAACATCAATATAGCGTGGATGTGATTTTTGGTTTTTCGTAGTGGTCTGTTGCTCGCATGTGCAGCAGTGTTTTTACAGATTGCGGTATTTCTACAGCCGCTATTACCGAAGCAATATCAAATTGCTCCGGTCTGTGAAACTATTACCCGTGCTTTGCTTAAGCCTAAGGCACAGATGGAAACCATGTCACATGCCATGCATCATTCACATCACGACCACCATATCGGACAGGCACAAGTACCTGAACATCATGACCACCATGATGCAAATCACCAGTGCCAATATTGTACCGTCTATGCCAATCTGGTTTTACCACCTGAATTTGGCGTAAAAGAGGTACTTGTTCGTATACAAGTTCGCTTAGTCGCTTATCAACAAGCATTTAGACATGTTTATTTTGCGCTACAGCGACTCTTCTTACTCCCGCAAGGGCGTGCACCGCCTCTATTTGCATAAATAAAAGCAATTTTTGTTGGGGTCTTTATTGACTTCAATATCACTTTATTTATGTTTTAGAGCGTATAAAAATGCCACATTCTAAATTTTTACTACAACCTTTATGGGTTGCGATGCTTGCTGTTTCTCATTCAGGCTTAGCTTTTGCCGATTCAGAGAAAAATGATGCTGATACCAAAACACTTCATTCATTAGCACCTATTGTTGTTACGGCACAACAAGGTAACGATGCAAATGGCTTGATCGTACATGCAGACCCGAAACAGCCAATTCAGCCAGTACCTGCTACAGATGGGGCAGATTATCTACAAAGTATTATGGGTTTTAACTCGATACAAAGCGGTGGAACAAATGGTGATGTGACATTCCGGGGCATGTTTGGTTCACGCATCAAAATTCTAACGGACGGCACAGAGAACTTAGGTGCATGTCCAAACCGTATGGATGCTCCAACTTCTTATATTTCTCCAGAAAGTTATGACCGTATTTCTGTCATTAAAGGTCCGCAAACTGTTCAATATGCCAATACAGGTTCGGCAGCTACGGTACTTTTTGAACGTCAACCTGAGAAACTTACCTCTGAAAAACCTTATCGTGGACAAGCAAGTGTTTTGCTAGGTTCATATGGACGTATTGACCATAATGTTGAAGCGGCAATTGGCGATGAAAAAAAATATATTCGTTTAAATGCCAACCGTTCAGAGTCTAATAGTTATCAAGACGGTGATGGTAATACTGTACCTTCAGCATGGAAGAAGTGGAATGCTGATGTAGCACTTGGCTTTACTCCAGATGAAAACACGTGGATCGAACTCACAGGTGGAAAATCTGATGGTGAGTCGCTTTATGCAGGACGTTCAATGGATGGTTCTCAGTTTGCGCGTGAAAGCTTAGGACTGCGTTTCGAAAAGAAAAATATCACCGATGTCATTAAGAAAATCGAAGGGCAGGTGAACTACAGCTATAACGACCATATTATGGATAATTTTAGTTTGCGCACACCGCCATTAGTTGAAATGAACCATGGTGGTATGACCATGCTCATGCCAAACGCGATGGCCATGCAAGTAACGCGCCGTACACTAAATTCTCGCTTAGCCATGACCTCTGAATGGGATAAATGGAGCCTGATCACTGGGGTAGATTCACAATTTAATAAACATGGCGGTAGCATGTCATCGCCAACAATGCCTTCTATGAATGTTCCATATCGACAAGATATGCGTTTTCAATCATATGGAGCTTTCGGTGAACTTGGCTATCAATGGAATGATAAAAACAAGTTATTGACAGGTGCACGTTTAGATCGGGTAACAGTTGAAGATGAGCGAGCCGATTCTAAAGCCCAAGGCTTTAATACGAAGCTTGAGAAGACTTTGCCAAGCGCATTTGTTCGCTGGGAAAACCAACATCCTGAGCATGACTTCAAAAGCTATATCGGTTTAGGTTATGTAGAGCGTATGCCTGATTATTGGGAGCTTTTCTCTCCTAAACATGGTAATGCTGGCTCAACCAATACCTTTAACGGTGTGAATCCTGAGAAAACATTGCAGTTAGATCTAGGCTTCCAACAACAACATGGTGCTTTAAACACATGGGCTTCTGCTTATGCAGGCTTAGTAGATGACTACATATTAATGAGTTATCACCATCACCCGAGTATGGGAATGGGTGGGCATGATATGAGCCATGATATTACTGCAGGTGCCAAGAATGTTGATGCAACTATTGCTGGTGCAGAAGCAGGTATTGGATATCAATTTACCGACCGTATTCAGGCAGATTTGAGTGCTATGTATGCGTGGGGTAAAAACACCACAGATGACAAACCGTTACCTCAAATTTCCCCGTTAGAAGGTCGATTAAATATTCGCTATGTAGCCGACAAATATAACGTAGGCCTGTTGTGGCGAGCTGTTGCTGAGCAAAACCGTGTGAGTCTACATCAAGGTAATATCGTGGGATATGACCTAAAACCAAGTAAAGGTTTCTCAACACTTTCTTTAAACGGAAGTTATAACCTTCGTAAAGATATTGATGTCTCTGTTGGCATCGATAACGTGTTAGATAAGACCTATACCGAACACTTAAATAAAGCTGGTAGTGCAGGCTTTGGATTTGCGAGCGAAGAGCAGTTTAACAATATTGGAAGAAATTACTGGGTTCGTATGAGCATGAAGTTTTGATCAGCTTAGCGAATTAAATGAATTAATTTAAGAGAGAAATGAAATGACTAATAAATTATCGCCTGAACAGTCTTGGTGGGGATGGAAGTTACTTATTGTGGCGTCTATCTTGAGTGTATTGTTTATGATTGTTTTTTACTTGGCCATTAACAATGAACCTGACTATATGCCTAGTCAAAAAAATAAGCAGATGATGGAAACGCATGAGCAAATGAATCACGCTGAAATGCACGGTTCATCAGCTCAATAAGGTTTTTAATATTTGAAAATGGAAGTCCGGATAACGGGCTTCCATTTTTTATTTTTAGGTTTTAATAATTATTGATGCATACTTGCTAAGGCTTTTATCTTGCCTTGATTTTCATAAAGACGTAGACCAAGTTTTTGTAAATTACGACCCGATTGAGTTAAAAACCTTTCAACTTTTGGTGAAAATTTTGCGCCGTTAAAAAGTACTGAATTACGCAAAATCAGATAATAAGCAAACCATGAAGCAGTCTGCTGAGGCAATCCGAGTAGTTTCATCCTTTTCTTACCAATAAAAAATTGGGTAAGTTCTAAATGTTGCCGATAAGCAAGTTTCTGCTGTAAAGAACGCAAATGCAGATATTGTCTCTCAAAAGGCTCTTTAGATAAGCTTGATCCTAATTCAATACTGCTGTGATCGGGACGAGGGTGTGCAAACTGCATCCAGTAAAGTAATCGCCAGCCTTCAGTTTCAGATTGAATAAGCCACTTTTCATCAATTCCCATTAACCAACCAACATAACGCCAAAAATGTAAAAAACTCTTGGCTTCCTGTTTGGTTGGCCAGATACCTAAAGCTCTCATACCAAGTAAAACTACACTACTAAAAGCTAAATTAGTCATGGCTAAATCAAATTGATTAAGAGGAATTCCCCAAACTTCATTATCCCAACGCTCAGATTTTCCTAATTGTCTACGAACAAGTGCATGAATAAAACGAACATAGATTGTTGATGTAAAACCTGCGCTTAAACGGGACAGACCTCTAGGCTCAGTAATATCAACCCACCATTTTGTAGTTTCTGCTAAACGAGTACCCGCTTGTTTCTTTAATGCCCCGGTTAAAATTAGGGGGTGATTAAATCCCGGATATAAATATCCGCCCATTAAAGATAAATCTCTAAGAATAAAACCATTATTTATTCCTAAACGATGAGTAAATTTAATAGCCTCATCAATTTGTTGCTGGTCTAACCATTCAGGCTTTTGTTCAATGTAATTAAAGAAATTTTCTAACTCAGTAGGTAGCGACTCAGATAGATCATCGCGGCCTTGAAATAATATTTTCTCAAAAATTATTCGGTGGTCTTTGGGATTTTGCATAACCCAATCAATCAGCTTATCCATTTCAACGTCCCCTTCGCAAAGAGCACGTTGTAAAGATACATATTCTGTATAGTTTGGTTGTACTGGTTTTTCACAGCAGATATTTAAAAACTGAGTAAAGAAATTACTGTCTTGCATATCATTAAAAGAAGCAAGTCGAGTCGGGCTAATCATTTGCATATCGTTACTTACTTATTGAACTGAATAATAAATAGGCTAATATGAATAATTATTCGCATTCAATTCGCATTTAATGAATTAAAACTAATGAGAAAAGTTCCACAGCAACAGCGTTCAAAACTTATTGTTGACCATATTTTAGAAGCGACACAGCAATGTATTGCCCAATATGGATTGCTTCATACAACAACTCCCAAAATTGCAGAGAAATCTGGAGTGAGTGTAGGTTCGATTTACCAATACTTTGAGAATAAAGATCAAATCATAGAAGAACTATTACGCCGTAAAAGTGAATTATTAGGGCAGCAACTTAAAGAATTAGTTATGCAGCAGGGGAATATTCCTTTAGATCTGCTTATCCCCTTGGCAATAGAGCTAGGATTTAATGCATTAAAAGCTGATCAAGGCTTTTTTATAGAAGTACTGAAACATTGGCATGACTACAGTCATTCGCAAGCTGCTCAGATTTTAGAAAAGCATTTTTTTGAAGTAGGTTTATATACATTTAGTAGAAATCCTCATCAGTGGGACTTCGAGCAGGTAAAGCATAAATCCTTTGTAATTATTAATAGTACGCTTTTTACGATGATGCGTTACGTGAGCCAGAACAATTTTCTTATCTCAGAACAACAACTTAAACGAGAATTATCAAGCATGATACTGGCTTATTTAGGCCAAAAATAAGAAATAAAAATAATTATTTATATAAAACAAATACTTGATTTGTATTTTGGTTTAAAATTGAACGCTCAAGTCATTAATTTCTAATTTCCGCTTGCAAAGGGATTTGGATGGTCTATAATGCACATCCATCGGCGGTGATGCAGATAGAAACTTGTTGAAAAACAGTTACTTGAGATTAAGTTGGTTGCTTTAAGTGATGAATTTGATGTTAAGTTGGTTTGAAAGATAAGTTTTAAAAATATCGAAATTACCTGTTGACTTTTAAGAGATTAAGAGTAATATAGCCGACCTAGCTTGCTGGTGACGAACCAGGAAGAAGATCATTAAGAGAATTGAAGAACAACTTGTGTGGATTTTTACTGATTGATTAATCGAAATAATTTTCATTGATTGATTGGTTTAAATTACTCGAAGTATATTTGAGCGAAATTTAAGTCAGTAATTGATGAGCCAGAATTGGCACCTTGTCTATAAATAAGGTGCAAAATGATTTTAACTGAAGAGTTTGATCATGGCTCAGATTGAACGCTGGCGGCAGGCTTAACACATGCAAGTCGAGCGGGGAAAGGTAGCTTGCTACTGGACCTAGCGGCGGACGGGTGAGTAATGCTTAGGAATCTGCCTATTAGTGGGGGACAACATCTCGAAAGGGATGCTAATACCGCATACG
>NZ_JFWX01000015.1:0-85857 GCF_000588095.1 Acinetobacter sp. 1130196
AAGCCGATATTGGTTTGGCTATGAACTCAGGTACACAAGCTGCTAAAGAGGCCGGCAATATGGTTGATTTAGACTCTGACCCAACCAAACTACTCGCTGTGGTCGAGATTGGGAAACAGCAGTTGATTACCCGCGGTGCTTTAACAACATTTTCGTTAGCAAACGACGTCTCTAAATACTTTGCCATCTTGCCTGCATTGTTCGCTGCTGCGATTCCACAAATGCAAGTATTGAATGTAATGCACTTAGCAAGTCCAAGCAGCGCGATTTTATCGGCATTAATTTTTAACGCGATTATTATTCCGTTATTAATTCCAATCGCACTCCGAGGCGTGAAATTTAAACCTTCAACTGCAACTCAGTTACTACGCCGAAATATGTTGATTTATGGCGTGGGTGGTGTGGTTCTACCATTCATTGCCATCAAAGCGATTGATGTTGTGATTGTTCAATTATTTGGTTTGTAATCTGGAGTTTGAAATGAAAACTTATGCACAAAATTCAGAAGCAAATTTGGATCAGACCTTAAGAGCATCTTTCGGACTTCTAATTTTTACCCTTGTCGGTTGTGGTGCTGTGTATAGTGCGATCGCTACAGGTGCGGGACAGGTGTTATTTAACAATCAAGCAAATGGTAGTTTGATCGAAATAAACCATAAGGTTCTAGGGTCAAAATTAGTCGCTCAGCCATTTGTTGGAGAGGCTTATTTTCATCCACGTCCTTCAGCGGTTGCTTATGACCCAATGTCTATGGGGGCCACAAACTTAGCCCTTACCAATCCAGAGCTTCAAAAACAAATTGATGCTCAGATTCTTGCGGTTAAACAACAAGACCACACAGGTAATGTCCCTATTCCAAGTGATTTAGTGACTAAATCGGGTAGTGGTATCGACCCGCATATTAGCCCAGAATCTGCTCAAATACAGGTTGCTCGAGTGGCTCAAGCGCGTCATTTAGACCCTAAAGTTGTAGAAGAGTTACTTCAAAAGCATATTGAACCAGTTCAGTTTGGTGTACTAGGGCAAGCTCGTGTTAATGTATTAGAACTCAATATCGCTTTAGATCAATTACAATCTACACATTAACTTGAAAATAAAATTGTTAGTTTACCGGATGATATCAAGTGCAAAGCAATCGCGAAAATCAGGCTGAAGCCTTATTAAATCATGTCAACAGATATCAAGCCGGTCGACTAACGGTCTTTCTCGGTGCAGCGCCCGGTGTCGGCAAAACCTATGCTATGCTTGCCCGCGCTAAAGAGTTATATCAACAGGGCACAGATGTTGTTGTGGGTATTGTTGAAACCCACGGAAGAATAGAAACTCTAAAAATTTTGGAAGGCTTGCCTCAAATTGCTAGAAAGGAAATGCAATATCAGGGGCATACTTTAGAAGAAATGGACTTGGATGCTATTTTACTCAGGCATCCGGAAATTGTTTTAGTTGATGAGTTGGCTCATCGCAATATACCAAATAGTCGCCATGAACGACGGTGGCAAGATGTCAATGAATTGCTAGACGCTGGTATTGATGTATTTACCACCATGAATATTCAGCATTTAGAAAGCTTAAATGATGTGGTGCATCAGATTACGGGCATTCGAGTAAATGAAACTGTGCCAGATCGTGTATTTGATCGTATTCGAGATATTCGTTTAATTGATTTACCTGTTAGTGAACTCATTGAAAGGCTCCATCAAGGAAAAGTTTATGTGCCAGAGCAAGCGAATCTGGCATTACAAGGCTTTTTTAGCATTTCAAATTTAACTGCATTGCGTGAACTGGCAATGCAATGCGTTGCTGAGCATGTCGATTTAGATTTAAAACAGAGTTATACCTCTAAAGGCTTGAAGTCTATCTCGCTACAAAATGAATTAATGATTGCGATAGATGGGCAAGGCTCTTCTGAATATTTAGTACGGGCAGGTTGTCGATTAGCTGAACGCAATGGAGCAACATGGACTGTAGTGAATGTTGCTAAAAGTTTGGATTCTGGGCAGAGTTCAGCAAATTCATATAAAAAAGAATATATTGAAATCGACCGCGCATTTGAATTGGCTCGACAACTTGGTGGTCGAACCGAAGTTTTATATGGGCCACGAGTTGCTTCGGTGTTAATGGATGCTGCGCTTGATCGAGGTATTTCCAATCTGGTCATTGGCAAAAGTATTTCACCGTGGTGGTTAAAGTTATTTAAGAAAAATTTAGCTCAGCAATTATTAAATCAAGAAAACTCGATTGCTTTAACGATTTTACACCCAGAACAGGGCACTAAAAAGACAGCTCAACTTGAGAAGCCATCATTTTTATCATTAAAAGAAAGTGTTTTTGTTTTAGCGGTAACATGCGCAAGTATTTTTATAGCTCACTTTGCCGAAGTTCTATTAGGTATTGAAGACTTCTCTGTTATTTTTATTATTTCAGTTTTAATTGTAGCAACTAAAACCCGAATGCTTGCTGCAGTAGTAGCTGCTCTTATTTGTTTCTTAGCCTATAACTTTTTCTTTATAGCACCACGTTTTACATTTCAAATTTCAGCACACCAAGGTGTGGTTACCGTTGTTGCTTTTTTTGCAGCAGCTTTAATTGCTGGGCGATTGGCTTCTCAGTTACGCCAGCAAGTTTTATCTTTAAAAGCTGCCAATGCCTACACCACAGTAATGCAAGACTTGGCACGTAAGCTTTCTAGTGCAGTAAATCTTGAAGAAGTCATGCAAACCGGTCGTATGACTTTAGAAACCCAGCTTCAAACTAAAGTGTGGATTTCTATCCAAAATAGAGTTATTTCATCTGACATAGAACTAAATGATAAAGAAAAAGTAGCTGCAGAATGGTGTTTAAAACATCAACAACCGTGCGGGCGTTTTACTGATACCCTTAGTCAGTCGAACTGGTGGTTTTTACCACTTTTAGAGCAAAAAAATAGCCTAGGTATAGTGGGAATTTACTTTAAAGATGAAGTGGTTTCTCTAAATTTTGAGCAGAAAAAACTAACTGAAAGTGTAATTGAGTATATTGCACAGGCAGTACTTCGAACCCAATTGGTCAATGAACTTGAACAAGCAAAAGTCACCAGTGAAACAGAGCGTTTACGTTCTGCTTTATTATCTTCGGTATCGCATGATTTACGTTCACCACTTGCTTCTATTATTGGAGCCGCAGATACGCTTGCCAATTTTAAAGCTGATATGTCAGAACAAGACCAGCAAGATTTACTTGAAACAATTCATTTAGAAGGTGAGCGTTTAGACCGTTATATTCAAAACTTGCTTGATATGACACGCTTAGGCCACGAAGGCTTAACTTTAAAAAGAGACTGGATTGGGGTAGATGAATTAATTGGTTCGGCAACCCGCCGTTTAAAACGCTATAAACCAGATACGCAAGTGGTCGTTCAGTTACCTGAGCAACAAATTAGTTTATATGTTCACCCTGCACTGGTAGAGCAAGCTTTTTTTAATGTTTTAGAAAATGCTGCAAACTTTTCACCCCCAGATGAACCAGTCATGATTCGTGCTCAACTTTCATCAGAAGATGAAGTAAAAATTGAAATTGAAGATAGAGGTGCGGGAATTCCTGAAGATGAAAGACATCGCATTTTTGATATGTTTTACACGATGGAAAGAGGAGACCGTGGAAAATTTGGTACTGGTTTAGGGCTTACAATCGTAAAAGCGATTATTGGTGCTCATATGGGTACAATAGAAGCATTTTCAGGGCGCCAAAATAAAGGTACTTTAATTCAAATCAGATTACCCATTCACCCAGTAAAAGAATAAGTTGTAAATTCATGATAAGTTCCGAAACATCACCTGTAGAAACACGTATTGTGATTATTGATGATGAGCCTCAAATTCGTAAATTTTTAGACATTGCTTTAAGAACTCAAAAATATAAAACCACGCTCTGCGAAACGGGTTACAAAGGCCTAGAAGCTTTAGCAACGCAAGGTGCCGACTTAGTTATTCTAGATCTGGGCTTACCCGATTTAGACGGAAAAGAAGTCCTTCAAGAGTTACGTAGCTGGTCGAATGTACCAGTTATTGTGCTATCTGTACGTGCTGATGAATACGAAAAAGTTGCTTTGCTAGATGCTGGTGCAAACGATTACATGACCAAGCCGTTTAGTGTGCAAGAGCTTTTGGCACGTATCCGTGTCATTTTAAGAAACCAACCGATTCAGCAAGAAGCGCATGTCTATGACGATGGTTATCTTAAAGTTGATGTTACGCAACGTTTGGTTTGGGTCGAGCAACAACCAATTACGTTAACTCGAAAAGAATTTCAACTTTTAACGCTATTAATGCGCTATCAAGGACAGCTTTTAACCCAGCCACAACTTTTAAAAGAACTATGGGGCCCAACCCATCAGGAAGATACGCACTATTTACGTATTTTAGTGGGCAAGTTACGCAGTAAACTGGGGGATAACGCGATTCAGCCACGTTATATTGCAACTGAACCTGGTGTTGGATTGCGTTTTCTAGCTAAACAGAAAAATCATTAATTAGATATAAAAAAACCTTAGGGTATTTCTCCCTAAGGGTTTGCAAAGTAGTTTATAGTTTTTTTGCTTTTTTTATTTATATATCCCAATGTTGTTCTGCTTCAGTCATTTGACTATAAATGTTTTGATATTCAGCCTGCTTAACCGTGTACCAATGTTTGACAAAGTCAGTGCCTAAATATCCTTTTAAAATAAGACTTCCTTTAAATATTTTTAAGGCTTCTGGTTGATTGTTAGCTAATAAAATATGCTCGTCTGGAAATTTTAAAAGATGAGCAGGTTTTGGTAGTGGTAATTTATGAGATAAGCCGTAAGATACACCTGCTAAAATAGTGGCTGTAACGAGATAGGGGTTACAGTCAGCTCCAGCAACACGATATTCTAAACGTTGATTTTGTACATCCGAGCATGGAATACGAATTGCGACATTACGATTATTGGTATCCCAATTGGCTTCTAATGGCACATGATGCCCAATTTTAAAACGTCTATAAGAATTAATATTAGGCGCTAAAATCGCCATAGATGCAGGCATTAGCTCAATAAGTCCGCTAATTGCATTGAGTAAGTTGGTAGAAAGCTCATCTTTTTCTTCTTCTGAACTAAATATATTTTCATGGTATTGATTCAGCATGCTCATATGAAAATGCATGCCACTACCAGCTTTTGCCAAGTTGGGTTTCGCCATGAAACAAGCTGTTAAGTCATGCTTTCTTGCGACTTGTTTTACAATTCTTTTTAAAGCATTAATTTGATCGCATAGCTTCAAAATGTCATAGCTGTGCTGAAGATTTAGTTCATATTGTCCAGGAGATGATTCCGCAACAATTGCCGTAATTTCAATAGATTGTAGTAGAGCAGCTTTTTCAACTTCATCTAGGACTTGTTGATAGTTATTGGGTGCATCTATATCAAAACATTGGTTTTCTATACAGGTTTCAGCCTGATGCTGAGGTGAGAAAAGATAAAATTCTAATTCGGCAGCCATGACAGGAAAGTAATTATGGGCATGTAGCTGATTTAATATTTTTTTTAATATATTGCGTGGTTCATAGCGGCAGTCTGTACCATCTTCTTCTTGCATTGATAGGTAAAGCTGAGCATTTAATTCTGGGGATAAGGCACTTGGTTGCAAGCTGCCTAAAATGGGCAGGCAAAGTCTATCTGGTTCACCAATATATTTTCCTAATCCTGTCTCTTCAATTACTTTTCCATCAAGGCTCATGGCGTAAACAGAAAGTGGAAAATAACATCCATGAGAGAGATTTTTCAGACTCTTAACGTCAATACGTTTACCACGAATATGTCCGTTTAAGTCATGTAGACAAATATCAATGTGCTGAGTCTGAGGATATAAACTTAAATATTCATCAACTTCTTTTAAAAAAAGTTCTGAGTTAAAGGTATCGATTTTCGTTTGTGGAATAAAATCATCTGATATTTTAAATGCCTTAAAGTGAGAATCTTTTAAGTTTAAATTTGGGTAAATAAGCGTACTCATTATAAAAAACCTTGGTGGTTATTTAGCTAAAATCCTACCTTAGCCCTTGAAGTAAATCGCGTAAAAAAAGAGTAAAATGATTAAAGATAGTTTTATAAATAATTTTTATTTTTTGTATTCATAATCAGTGGCTTGAGTTTTGTTTTAATAATAAATTTTTAAAGTAAAATTAACGTATAAGAGCCACTTGATAGTCCATGATTTCGCTTTTAAAAATTAAACATAATTAGAATTTGTGATCCTTAAATTTGGTGAGATGGTCAAACTGCTTTAAACTTAAACGCTTATCCAGTTAAACATTTATATATAAGTCTTGAATAAAGTAGGACTTACATAGTGTATGTACTGGAATTTTATTTTTTGCGTTTTTTTAAATTTTATTTTTGAGTTCTCTTAATATGAAAAATATCGGTTTAGCCATTTTGGCAATCAGCCTTTCAGGTTGTGCTGCAATGAGCGTAGAAGAATGTAAGACTGCGAATTGGTCATTAGTGGGTGAGAAAGACGGTTCAAAAGGTTCTTCGCCGCGTTTAGATCAATATTATAAAGCGTGTGGGAAAGCTAATATTGTTCCAGATCAAAAGTCATATGAACGTGGATATAAAGAAGGTCTAGGGTATTATTGCCAGCCAGCAAACATTTTTTATAACGCTTTAGAAGGGAACGGGAATATTAATGTCTGTCCAATCGAGCAGCGTGATCGGTTAAGACCTTATTATCGTGCAGCTTCCGATTACTACAATGCAAAAAATGAATATGACCGTTATGACGAAAAGTTTAAGCAGTATTCTGATAATGCTTACAACGAAAAATTAAAGCCGGAGGAGCGTGAACGTTATCGTAAGCTTTTAAGAGAATTACAAATTGATCGTGACCGTATTAACAGAAACTATTGGAACTCAATTCGAGATATCGAACGTTTCAAATATGATCATGGTTTAAAATAATATTTGAAAAAGGATTGATCTGAATGAGATCAATCCTTTGTTTTTTTTAAAGGTAATAACTGGTTTTAGTCATTAACTTTGAAATAGCAGTCATTGTGATTTTTACTGCATAAGGTAATTCAACACCACCTGCTTCAAGCGCTGTATGGCGATGATGTAATTCATCTTCATTCATTTGCTCTAAAATTTTACGAGAGCGTTCATCTTGAGCAGGTAACTGGTTTAAGTGATCTTGCAAATGTAGACTAACTTGACGTTCAGTTTCAGCAACAAAACCTAAACTATATTTATCACCTGCAATACCGGCAAGAGCACCCATACCATATGAAAGGCCATACCAAATCGGGTTCAATAAACTTGTATGACTATTTAGCTCTTTTAAACGGTCTTCACACCAAGCTAAATGGTCTTGTTCTTCAATTGCTGCCTGTTGCATTTCGCGGCGTACATTTGGTAATTTTGCCGTTAATGCTTGCCCATGATAAAGCGCTTGAGCACATACTTCACCACTATGGTTAACACGCATTAAGCCTGCAACATGGCGAGCATCTTCAACTCCAAGTTTTGTTTCAGCCGTTTCAGCCGGATTTTGTCGCTGTGCTGCTGTTGCACCTGGAACAAGACTACGTAATGCCTGATCAAAGGAGTTAATAAGTTGATCAATTCCCGTATAGTGGCGCATAAATTAGTCCTCCAAAGAAAGATGTGCTGTGGCAAGCATTGGTTTTAGTCGGGCAAGAAGCCAGATACTAAAGATTGCACTAAGTACAGCTGTAATAATAAATAGTATTTTAATATCAATTTTTAAAACACTTAAGATTAAGATTGAGAAAATTGCTGAAGAAACCATGAATACAGCATTTAAAATGTTATTTGCTGCGACCACTCGGGCACGATGTGAGCGCGGTGAGTAAGCCTGCATCATGGCATACAAAGGAACAATATAAAAACCACCACTAATACCCAATAAAGTCACGGCAATCATGACATGGTAGTAAACCCAGCCTTGAGTGAAAATATCTTTTAATGTTAGTAATGCTCCAGTTTTCTCCGGTACAAAGGCTAGACTCGCTGCAAGGTAAAGCGCAAAAACAGTAAGGCCAATTGCACCAATCGGCACCATTTTAATATTAATTTCCGAACCACCAATTTTACGGCAGAGAAGAGAACCTACCCCAATACCGACTGAGAAGAATGTGAGTAACAGGCTAACCACATTTTCCGATGCATGGAGATTTTGTTGAGTCAACTGCGGAATTTGCGTTAAATAAGTTGCTCCATAAAACCAGTACCACGAATTACCTAATAAAATGGTGAACACTAACGGTAAACTTTTGGCATATGTAATGGTTTGGAAGCTTGTACGAATAAAGTTCCAATCAACATCTAAATCGGGTGCAGCAACTTTTTGGGGTAAAATGAAGCGACTAAATAAATAGCCTATGCAAGCAATAGCGACTACAGTCAGACTAATCCATAGTAAATTACCTTCGGATGATGCAATTACGGCACCACCTAAGATCATGCCGAATAAAATTGCCATCGATGTACCGGATTGAAATAAGGCATTGCCCGACATAAGTTCGTTTGGTTTTAAAATTTCAGGCAAAATTGCATATTTAATAGGTCCGAAAAAAGTGGAATGTGTTCCCATTAAGAATAAAGCCAGAAGCAGTAGCCATAAATGCCCCAATAAGAAACCAGCAGACCCAATAAGCATGATTATGATTTCTAATATTTTTATGCCACGCACAAGTTGTGAGCGCTCGTATTTGTCAGCAATTTGTCCTGCTGTTGCTGAAAAAAAGAAATATGGCAAAATAAACAATAATGCTGCTAAATTATTGAGTGTACTTACAGGGGCAGATTGTTGTTGAATCCAACCATATGTAATGACTAACAATAAAGCTTGCTTAAAAACATTGTCATTTAATGCGCCAAAAAACTGTGTAAAAAACATCGGTACAAACCGACGTGATGTCATCAGGGATTCATCTTGTTTCATCATATACAAGCTTCATTGAGTTTTATTAAAAAATGTGACGGAGTGTTAATTTGCATCGAAAACCATGTATGATATTTTTAACGCTTGATTAAATGAAAAATCAATGGTTTCGAGTGAGTTTTATCCTCATATTGGTGCGTTTATTAAAAAATAAGTTTAGAGTTTTCCATGCCTTCTAAAATTAAGTTTAAACAGTCAACTCTTTCTCACTCTATGCATTTAATCCTAAAAATGCAGAGTATACCTAAACTTATTTGTAGCAGCCTATTGTTAAGTTTATGTGTTAATCCTTGTTATGCTCAAAGTTCAGCTGAGACCGTAACGCCAGTAGCAAACCAGTCAGTAACTGATCCATCATTACAACAAACAAATACAAATAACCAAAATGATGTTCCGATTACTGATGTTGCTACTCTGGTAACTCAAGCACAGCAGCAACAAGATAGCTTGGCTATATTGCAACAACAAGAACAATTTCCAAATCAGATTGAAGAATTTAAGCCAATTACGCTCGATAACCTCGAAGATTTACCCGTGATGCCTGTTGACCAGAATATGGCAAATGAGATTTATCGGGTAGCAGAAGAGGCAAAAACTGAAGCTCAGAACTTCCAAAATGGCACGCAAAAACATCCAGAAATGGTAGTGAATGATGCATCACAAGCAGAATTACATGAAATTAATCAGGCGCCTGTAAATATTGACCAACTCATGCATGAGATTCAATCTGACAGTAAGATTGTAGTCGAAGCTAATGAAACTGGAAAAACTTTACCTGAACTTACAGCTGTTACTGAAGAGCCGCCGGAAGAAAAAGGTTTCTTTAAACGGATATTTAATAAAATTCGTCCACCGCGTGTGATTCCGATGGAGCAAATACCTCGTATTACTGCTGAGGTTACGGGTGCTCCAGACGATTTGGCTAAAAATATCAAAGGTAAATTATCTACATTTACTCAAGAATCATTTGAAGATTTTAATTCAGCATTGCCTCAACTTAGGAGCCTAAGCAATCAGGCCGCTCAAGCGGTGGGGTATTACAATGCTGAGTTTCGTTTTGAAAAATTAAGTGCAAGCCGTGTTCGAGTTAAAGTTACTCCAAATGAGCCGGTACGAATTAATGAACAAAATATTGAATTCAGTGGAGCTGGTGCAAAACAACCACAGTTTCAAGTTATTCGTTTAGTTCCAGACCAAGATGTTGGTGATATCTTTAATCATGGTCTGTATGAAACAACTAAAAGTCGAATTGTCGATGCCGCAACAAATAATGGATATTTTGATGCCTACTGGCGTTTACACGATGTAAAAGTAAGCCAACCTGAAAACAAAGCAGATATTAACCTCAAATATGAAACGGGTGAGCGATATAAGCTAGGTAAGGTTGAGTTTCGTATGAGTGATCCTTCAAAACCCTTGCCAATCAAATTAAATATTCTTGAGAGTATGGCACCTTGGAAAGAGGGCGATGACTACACATTCTGGCGTGTAAATGCTTTAGCCAACAACCTGACGAATTCTCGCTATTTTAACTACACTTTGGTCGATTCAATTAAACCTGATCCAATTGAGAAGCCGCTTGAGTTACCCCCAGATTTACAAGCATTAGTCGATCAGCAAAATGTCACTATTGATGAATCAAAATTGCTTTCTCCAGAACAACAACAGCTTGCTAAAGCACGACAATTAGCCTCATCTAGTAAAGAGGTTAGTCAAAATGTGGTAGACGAAAAACAATTTGCCGGAACTGAAAATGTACAATTAGCTGCAGCTCCAGCTTCTTTGAAAACTGCAGCAGCAGATCATGCAGAGCAAGAGTCGGAACAAGACCGTTTACAAGCCCAAGCACGTGAAGAAAAACGGATTCCGGTTATTGTGACTTTAAATGCGGATAAATTGAATAGTCTGGAAACTGGTGTGGGTTATGGTACTGATACGGGAGCTCGTTTACGTAGTCAATATCGTCGTTCGATTGTGAACGAATATGGCCACTCCTTTGATGCCAACTTTGAACTTTCACAAATTCGTCAGTCTATAGATGGCCGTTATAGTATTCCTTATAAGCATCCATTAAATGATTACTTTAACATTGTAGGTGGTTATGAGCGCGAGACTAGAGATAATATCGGTCCTGATGTGAGTTTATTAACTGAATCTGCCGTATTGGGTGGTGAGCGAGTTATTAAAAAACCTTTAGGCAATTGGCAACATACTATTGGGGTTCGTTACCGTCTGGACCGACTGACTCAAAAAGGAAATGTCGATATTTCTGAATTGCCAGATGCATTTAAAACAGCTGCATCAGAGCAAGAAGCGTTATTATTTGGTTATGAAACTTCTAAAACCTCAAGTAATACAAGGTTAAATCCAACGAAAGCATTTAAACAAAGCTATAAGTTAGAACTGGGAAGTAGCAGTTTACTTTCCGATGCCAATATGGCGATTGCTACAGCGGGTTGGAGATTTATTTATTCTCTAGGTGAAAATGATAACCATCAGTTTGTGGGACGATCTGATCTTAGTTATATTTTTACCGATGAATTTGATAAAGTTCCCTATAATTTAAGATTCTTTACTGGTGGTGACCAGACAATTCGCGGTTTTGATTATAAAAGTCTTTCACCCGAAGAAAATGGATATAAGATTGGTGGACAGGCTCTAGCAGTAGGCTCTTTAGAATATAACTATCAATTCAAAGAGGGTTGGCGAGCAGCTGTTTTTTCTGATTTTGGTAATGCTTACGATAAGAATTTTAGTAACCCGACTGCCTACAGTGTTGGTGTCGGTATTCGTTGGAAGTCCCCAATTGGACCAATTCGTTTAGATGTGGCTTCAGGTATTTCTGATGATAATCATCCGATTCGTTTGCATTTCTTTATTGGTCCACAACTTTAAAAATAAAATTTTATTAGGTTTATTTTATGGCGGAAGTAGAACAGCAGCCCACTTCGGCACCTAGCTCTCCTAAGAAGCGACGCATTTTGCGTAGCTTTTTGCTGACAATATTAATCATACTTTTATTACTTGTTGCTTCCATCATTATTATGATGTCGACTGACCGTGGAAGCCGTTTTTTATTAGACCGTGTTTTACAAGCTCAGCAAGTCATTAAATATGAATATGAAGGGGGTAATTTACTTCGGGGAATTATTCTTAAAAATATTATTGTTCAGTTAAAAGAAGTTGACGTTACTTTAGATAGAGCGGATGTACGGTTAGGGTGGCGTTCTTTAATATTAGAAAAAGAAGTGCATTTGAGCAATGCAGATGTCCGTAACCTAGTTATTATTAACAAAGCTCCGCCATCGGATAAACCATTTGAGTTTAAACCCATTAAATTACCATTTGTGCTTCGTGTAGATGTGGGAGATGTCGATCATTTAGAAATTAAAAATTCAGGTTCTGTCGTAAATTTCCATGATGTTCATCTAAATGATGCTTTGTGGTCAGAGACAAAACTGAAATTTGAAAATTCAAGTATGGATATGGGGTATCTTTCTATTCATAACGCAACAGGAAATATGGACTTTAGTGGCAAATATCCACTGAATGCGACAGCAGATTTAAGAATTCCTTCTTTAAAAAGTTTAAACATCCAAAATATTAAAGTGGCAGCTCGAGGAAGTTTAGATACATTGCAAGCCGGTGTAGCAACGACAACACCAGATTTATTAACAGGTTGGGTCGTTTTACATCCTGTTCGCCATGAAGTACCAATGAAAGGTGCATTGTTACTTAAAAATTATCACTTGCCTTTACTGGTTGAACAAAAATTATTTGCTAAAAATGGTGTGATCAAGTTTCAGGGGGATGTTAAGCAACTTAACTTAGCGCTTGAGACAGATTTAAAAGGGGAAAATTTACCAGAAGGCCAATACAACGCCTTAATGAATACTGATTTGGTTCATCAGCTGAATATTACAGACTTTAATGGTCAGGTCATGAAAGGTGCAGTTAACCTTAAAGGCTTGGTGAACTGGAAAGATCATGTCACTTGGGATGTAAAAGGTCGTTTAGATCATGTTAATCCTAAAGATAAAGCTATCCCTCAAGTCGTTCAGGACTTCTTACCGCCAAGTTTAGATGCTGCAGTTGCTTCAACTGGCTCTTTAGAAAAAGGCATGGAAGTATTTGCTAATGTCGACTTTGACCGCTATGAGTCTTGGAAACTTAAATTAAATCAAGCACCTGAAAAGAATAAAAAACCACAGCCAATGTTTATGAATGTGGCTTGGTCCAAAATAGATCGTGCTATGCCATATATAGGTTGGTTAAGCAGTGATAGTGGTCAAGTAGATTTGACTTTGCGGGATGGTCAGCAAGATATTAAAGTGGCAACTAAAGTATATCAGCATGAACAAACCTTATTGCCAGCTGGACAATATTTAGCAACATTGAATGTTAAAGATAATATTCTTAATGTTCCTAGTTTTAATTTTGCGGCTCAAAAAGGGAGCCTCACAGGTCAGGCTAAAGTTTTATTACCTACCGAAAAACGTCAGTTGGCATGGAATGCGTTATTAAATGCTAAAGACTTTAATCCACAAAGTATTCATGCAGCTGCACCGGTAAACTTACTTAATGGATCAATCAAAGCAAGTGGTTTTGCCAAGCCAAATCAACAAATCATTCAACTTGAAAAAATTGATTTAAAAGGCCAGTTGGCTCAAGCAAACCAAGAAACGGTTGCGTTAGCTGGGAAAAGTACGGCAGCTTTATTATTTAATGATGTTAAAGCCGGTGGTGGTTTTAAAGGTTTTGCAGTGAATTATGATGGATCTTTAAAAGCACTTAATCAGGCTAATGGGTTATTAAAGTTCTCTCTTGCGGGTACTCCAGAGTTTATTCGAATTAGTCAGTTACAACATGATGGTGTGGCTGGAAAAATCTACGCGACTGGCTCATTAAACTTAAAAGATCGTATTGCTTGGGATATCAATAGTTCGCTTGTGCGTTTTAAACCTCAATATTTTGTTTCTAGTATAAAAGGCGAAATTTCAGGAAATGTAAAAACGCAAGGTGTTTGGTCTGATAAGTTAAAGCGTATTGATATTCAGCAATTGAACCTTGCAGGATTTTTGAATAATAAGCCAGTGAGAGGTAAAGGTAACTTATCTGTGCTTATGGATTCGAACCAAAAGGGCTTTTTACCTCAGCAATTTGAAGCGAATAATCTATTTTTAGTGTATGCACAAAACCAGTTACAGGCGACTGGTAATGCGCAGAATTTAAAAATCAAGCTCAATGCGCCTGCGCTTTATGAGTTGTATCCGGGTCTAAGTGGCCGTGCTTATGGAGATTTAAGTGTTCAATCTCAGCCGCGCTTGAAGGCTACAGCTAATATTGCAGTTGATAACTTCGCTTTCAATAATTTAGTGAGCGTTAAAAAACTGCGTGTACAGGGTGAACTACCAACTTCCGAAACAACTCCAACTCAGCTCACAGCAAAGCTTGATAATTTACGTAGTGGTAGCCGTCTAATCCAGTCTGCTGAAGTCAATTTAACTGGAACACGAAAAGCACACTTATTAAAAGTTCAGGCAAATAATAATATTTCTAAATTTTATGTGCAGTTAGCAGGCGGTTTTAACCAAAATAATGATTGGTTGGGCCAAATTCAAAAAGGTAGTTTTGATTCGCGTCGAATTCGTTTAGCACAAAATCAAAATGCGCCTGTTGTGTTTTCATCAGCACGTTCTGAGCTATATGTTGGGCAGCATTGCTGGCAAAGTAGAAATAGTCAGTTATGCCTTGACCAACCTGTACGTGTGAGTAAAGCACAAGGCAATATTTCATTTATTACCCAAAATCTGGATTTAGGAGATTTTGCCGCATTTATGCCGGAAGGTTTGGCTATGACGGGTCAACTCAATGGTTATGCTAAAGCGTCTTGGGTAAATGGTGGACATCCTAAACTTGATGCACGCTTAGTAACCAGAAAAGGTGAACTAGGTTTAGCAGCAGAAGACCCTCAAGATCCGCCAACCACGTTGACTTATGATGAGCTGAGTGTAATTGCGAAAAGCATTTCAGATGGTCTATTGTTCCGTGTTGATGTAAAAACACCAGATATTGGTACCGGATACGCGAATGTCATTATTAATCCATACCAACCATCTATGCCAATGCATGGTGAGGTCGCCTTTAATGATGTACAGTTAAAAGTTTTAAAACCATTTATTCAAGATGTGCGTTCAATGAGTGGTACTTTAGCCTTGGCAGGTAAAGTAAATGGTACATTAACCCAACCGCAATTTACGGGTGAGATGCGTTTGAAAAATGGGGCAATCAGTATGATTTCCCTGCCAGTGAACTTAACCAATGTACAAGTGTATTCATCTATTCGTCAGGATATGGCAACAATTGATGGCGCATTTAACAGTGGACAAGGGGTAGGTTTACTTAAAGGTAGTTTCGATTGGAAAGATTCTCCACGTCTACAGTTGAACTTAAAAGGTGATAACTTACTCGTACGTCAAGCACCATTAATTACAGCTATTGCAAATCCGAATTTGACACTCGATATGTATCCTTTCGACAAACGTTTAAGTTTGAAAGGGTCGGTAGATGTTCCTCGTGCACGTATTTCAATGCCTGAAACAACAGCACCTGTCATTAATACATCTTCAGATGTTCGTATTGTCCGTCAAGGCCAAGATCCACTTGCAATTTTACGTGCAGCAAAACCTTGGGATATCCGTGCCGATATTTCGGTAAATATTGGTAATCAAGTTATCTTCCAAGGCTTTAACAGTAATATTCCTTTAGTAGGTCGTTTGAACTTAACTCAGCGTGGTTATGAAACGGCAATGCGCGCGATGGGTGCTATTGGTGTAAGTCAAAAGGTGAAAATTGAAGCTTATGGTCAAAGCTTAGATTTAAACCGTGCTATTGCCCGTTTCAATGGCCCATTGGCAAACCCAACTTTAGATATAGATGCAAATAAAAATGTTCAGGGTAGTATGGTTGGCGTTCGTGTTACAGGTACTGCATCATCACCAAACATTCAAGTTTATAACGATGCGGGCTTATCTGAACAAGAAGCATTAAATGCATTAGTGACAGGTCGTATTAATGAAGGCTCAAGCGGTTTAAGTAATGCGGAAGGTTTTAAATCTGATGTAAACAATACAATCGCTGCTGCTGGTATTAGTATGGGCTTGGGCGGTACACGCGCTTTCACGAATCAAATTGGACGTACTTTCGGCTTAAGTGGTCTTGCATTAGATGCACAAGGTACGGGTGATGATACTCAGGTAAGCTTAACTGGATATATTACGCCTGATTTGTTTATTCGTTATGGTGTCGGAGTATTTACGCCAGTCAATAAACTTACGCTGCGTTATCAAATGAATCGCCGTTTATATTTAGAAGCAAGTCAGTCTTTAGAACGAGCAATCGATTTATTCTACAACTGGCGTTTCTAGATGTATAAATTAAGAGCTCACTTTAAGTGGGCTCTTAATTTATTAACGCTATACTATTTTAAAAAATTAAATATTAATCATGTTGATCATCAATTCTTTTAGCAGGAATCCTACTTTAAAAAGGATTTTGATTAAAGAAAATTCACTTGAAAATTGCGGTTTTATAAATTAATTTTCAGAATCATTAAATGAAATTAGATTGATAATGCCTTGTTGTTAATTGCAAATAAGGTAAATTTTTCAAGGAAAAATGCCAGTGGAAAAAGATACTTGTGTTGAAATTAGAGATAGCAAGGTTAACGATACAAATATTAAATATCGTGGACTCATTCAGAAATTAACAGCAACATTATCATTGTCCTTTTTGTCACTTGGGTGGGGCTCCACAGTGAATGCAGCAGAACAACAAATCGCTTTAGTCGGAACTTGGACATCGATTCCTGATGCACCACTTGTTCAAAAACCGGAAAAGGCCAGTGAAGGTTTATATCAATTGCAAGTTAATGCTGACGGGACTCTAACTCCGGTTAAAGTGTTAAAAATGAAAAGTCCATCTTGGATTGTGAAATCTAAAGATGGTCGTTTTGCATATACAACAAATGAAGAAAATTTAGGAGAAGTCACTGCACTATCGGTTCAAAACGGAAAGGTAGAGGTTTTGAACACGGTGAATAGTCATGGTGGACATCCAACTCATGCCTCAATTAGTTTAGATGGTAAATTCCTGTTTGTGTCGAATTATTCGGCATTTGATAAAGGTCGTGGTGGTGTGGCTGTTTTTCCAATTTTGCCGAATGGGCATTTGGGTGAAATGGTACAAAATATTGTTTTTTCGGAAGGTTCTGGTCATGTTAAGGGCCGTCAAGAGAGTGGACATGCTCATTCGACAACTTTTAGTCCGGATGGTAAGTATTTATATGCAAGTGATCTTGGGAATGACAAAGTCTATGTCTTTCGTTATAACCCAAACAAAACGCAACCACTCGAAGCGGATAACGGTCGAGATGTGACGTTTAACCATGGCTCTGGTCCGCGTCATATGGTCTTTTCATCAGATGGTAAGCATGCATATGTTACCGCCGAAATGCGAAGTGAAATTGTGACCTTTAATGTGCAAGATGGCTATTTGAAGAAAACTGCTGAGCTAAAGCTAGTTCATGAAGACAAAACGCCCGAATTTAAGAGTGCAAGCGGAATTATTCTTAGTCCAGATGGCAAATATGTGATCGCTGCTAATCGTGGCTCAGACAACAAACTCCTCGTATTTAAAATTCAAGAGGATGGATTGCTGGCTCAACCGACTGTTTATAAAGCTAATGGCATTGAACCACGTGCTTTCTCATTCGATGCAACTGGTAAATATCTGTATGTAACAAATGTTTTTACTAATAATATTAGTTTGTTCCGCTTTGATGCCAAAAACGGTACCTTAAAATCGGTTGGAGATGCTGCAAAAATATCAACGCCTACTGATATTAAGTTTTTTAATTAATTTAAATTAAGAAATGTGTATTTCTCACACTACATATAAAGGACCGAGAGTTTATATCTCGGTTTTTTTATAGCAGTTTTTGCAAACTCTGTCAGATTCAGTATGATGTTGGCAGCATAGTCTGTGTAGAGTAATGATGAAAAAATTTTTATTTGTTTTGATGGGAATGTTGTTAGTCGGCTGTACAGAGAAAAAACCTTTAACACCTGAAGAACAATGGCATGGCTTCTGTACCAGTGTTGGGAATGCGGCTAGAAGTATTGTATTTGACCGTCAGCAAGCAATTGAAAAGTCTCAAGCGATTGAACATGCAAATAAAATCGAAGATGAGATCACCAAAAAATTCATCTTGAATATTATTGAAAAAGTTTATGCTATTCCACAAGATGAATTAAAAACTAATCCAGAAGCCCTGCAAGAAAAAATTAGAAAACAAATGGCAGATGAGTGCTTGGTTACACCACACGACAAAATGCCAAACTATAAAAAGTTCTAAGTGATTAATACATCGTCAACACTCCACTAAGGTGGAGTGTTCTTTAAATTCAAAATACCGCATCATAAACCAGTCATTAAGATCATTATTTATACAGGGGTATTTAGTTACAAAATAATGGGCATCACGGAGAAACACCCCGCGCTCATTAACTTTTGGCTTGAACTCTAGTAAAATTTTGTAGTCCATATTACTTGTGAAGCTTTGTGAAAGCTGGAATTTACAAGTAATTTTTTAAAAAAAGAGGAATGAACACCGTGCTAGAAGCTTACCGCCAACACGTTGCTGAACGTGCCGCACTCGGAGTCCCACCGAAGCCACTTGATGATGCTCAAACTGCTCAACTTGTTGAGTTATTAAAAAACCCACCGGCAGGTGAAGAAGCATTCTTGGTTGATTTGCTTGAAAACCGTGTTCCTGCAGGTGTTGACCAAGCAGCTTACGTAAAAGCAGCTTTCTTGGCAGCGATTGCAAAAGGCGAAGCGACATCTCCGCTAGTTTCTAAAGAACGTGCAGTTTATTTACTAGGTACGATGCTTGGTGGCTATAACGTAGCGCCTTTAGTTGAGCTTCTAGATGATGCTGAATTAGCAAGCTTAGCTGCTGAAGCATTGAAAAAAACATTACTTGTATTTGATGCGTTCCATGACGTAGCTGATAAAGCTAAAGCTGGCAATGCTAATGCAAAAGCTGTTTTACAGTCTTGGGCTGATGCTGAATGGTTCACTAGTCGTAAAGATGTACCAGAAGAAATCAAAATCACTGTGTTCAAAGTAACAGGTGAAACAAACACTGATGACTTGTCTCCAGCTCAAGATGCATGGAGCCGTCCAGACATCCCATTGCATGCAAATGCAATGTTGAAAAACGAGCGTGATGGTATCAACCCTGAAAAACCAGGTGAAGTTGGTCCATTAAGCCAAATTAAAGAACTTATTGCTAAAGGCAACCAAGTTGCTTATGTAGGTGACGTTGTTGGTACAGGTTCATCTCGTAAATCTGCAACAAACTCTGTTCTTTGGTTCTTTGGTGATGAAATCGCTCACATTCCAAACAAAAAAGACGGTGGTGTGTGTTTAGGCGGTAAAATTGCTCCGATCTTCTTTAACACAATGGAAGATGCTGGTGCATTACCAGTAGAGATCGATGTTTCTAACATGAACATGGGTGACGAAGTTACTCTTAAAATCGATCATGCTGCTGCAAAAGTTACTGCGTTCAAAAATGGCGAACAAATCGCTGAGTCTGAACTTAAAACTCCAGTACTTTTAGATGAAGTACGTGCTGGTGGTCGTATTAACTTGATCATTGGTCGTGGCTTAACTGCTAAAGCACGTGAAGCTTTAGGTTTAGCTCCATCTACATTATTCCGTACTCCAGTACAACCAGCTGACACTGGCAAAGGTTTCACTTTAGCTCAGAAGATGGTTGGTCGCGCATGTGGTCTTCCAGAAGGTCAAGGTATCCGTCCAGGTACTTACTGTGAACCTAAGATGACTACAGTGGGTTCTCAAGATACAACTGGTCCTATGACTCGTGACGAGTTAAAAGACTTAGCTTGCTTGGGCTTTTCTGCTGACTTGGTAATGCAGTCTTTCTGTCACACTGCTGCTTATCCAAAGCCAGTTGACGTACAAATGCAACATACACTTCCAGACTTCATCATGAACCGCGGTGGTGTATCTTTACGTCCAGGTGACGGTATTATCCACTCTTGGTTAAACCGTATGCTTCTTCCAGATACAGTAGGTACTGGTGGTGACTCGCATACTCGTTTCCCAATTGGTATTTCGTTCCCAGCAGGTTCAGGTCTTGTAGCTTTCGCTGCTGCAACTGGTGTAATGCCACTTGATATGCCTGAATCAGTTCTTGTTAAGTTCAAAGGTAAAATGCAGCCTGGTATTACTTTACGTGACCTTGTACATGCGATTCCTTACTATGCAATCAAAGAAGGCGATCTTACTGTTGAGAAAAAAGGTAAGAAGAATATCTTCTCTGGTCGTATCTTAGAAATCGACTTAACAGAAATGGAAACTGACTTAACAGTTGAGCAAGCATTCGAACTTTCTGATGCTTCTGCTGAACGTTCAGCTGCTGGTTGTGCAATCACACTTTCTGAAGAGAAAGTTGCTGAATACTTACGTTCTAACATCACAATGCTTAAGTGGATGATTTCACAAGGTTATGGTGATGCACGTACGATGGCTCGTCGTGTTGAAAACATGGAAAAATGGTTAGCAAACCCAAGCTTACTTAAAGCTGATGCAGATGCTGAATACACTAAAGTGTATGAAATTGACTTGTCAGAAATCAAAGAACCTATCCTTTGCTGCCCGAACGATCCAGATGATGCAAAACTTCTTTCTGACGTTCAAGGCGACAAAATTGATGAAGTATTCATCGGTTCTTGTATGACTAACATTGGTCACTTCCGTGCTGCTGGTCAGTTACTTGAGAAAGTACCAAGCGGTTCATTAACAACTCGTTTATGGTTGGCTCCACCAACACGTATGGACGAACATCAGTTAATGGAAGAAGGCTTCTATAACACTTATGGCCGTGCTGGTGCGCGTACAGAAATGCCTGGTTGTTCATTATGTATGGGTAACCAAGCACGTGTTGCGCCGAACACAACTGTTGTTTCGACTTCTACACGTAACTTCCCTAACCGTTTAGGTCAAGGTTCTAACGTTTACTTAGCATCTGCTGAGCTTGCATCTGTTGCTGCTGTACTTGGTAAGTTACCAACTCCAGAAGAATACCAACAATACGCAGCTCAAATTGACAGTATGTCTGCTGACATCTACAAATATTTGAATTTCGACCAAATGGGCGAATATACAAATGCTGCTGATAAAGTAGATACTAAGAAAATTGCTGCTGCTCAATTGACTTAATAAGTCGATTTAGTACAAAAAAGGAGCTGATTATTCAGCTCCTTTTTTATTTTAATGAGAATTAGTGCATATTTTAAATATTAAAGTAATGAATTAATCAAGTTTTATTCCTATAAAATGTAAAAATAAATATAACGCTAGATATTAAAGAAGATTTTGCTTTAAAATAATTGGATGAACTTAAAAATAATTAAAAAGAACATGGGTATTTTATATATGGAACTTAAAAATGCTAAAGACAATTGTTGAATTTAAATTTGATGATTATCAGCTATATGATCAAAATTTATCAGCAGAAGACGGAAATACGTTAGTACAGAAAACGGAAGATATTGCACAGTATATTTATAGTATATTGAAAAATAGATATCACTTAAGTATTGAATTAAATGCTGAACGCTGGGGGTGGGAAATAGAAGTACCATTACCTGAGATCACGATGTATATCGGTATTAGTGTTTATGAAGAATATAGTAATGGCTTTGCGATATTCATTTCACCAAATACGCCAATTTTGAGAAGATTTCTTTTTAGAAAATTAGATATTACTCACCATATTATGCTGCTTCAAAATTATATTAACGTCATTTTGAAGTCACATGCAGGTATTTATGATGTGCAATGGTGGGAAGAAAATCAGTTTAGATATGTTGCTGCTCATTAAAATATAATTAGAAAATATGAAATATTATTTATGATTGTTTAGTTAATACAATTAATAAAATATTTTATTGGTCCTTATAGTGGTGAATTTAAGTATGTGAGCTTAATATATGTTCAATATCATGTGGCTCAGATCTGTATGCGAATTTTAGCTTGGAAGAGATTACGTAAATTCTTCTATAACAACCTTCATGATCATGATTACGAAACAACAGTCAGTAGGTGTATTAACTACTTCTTGGTTTTCTTAATTATTGGGAATGTCATTGCGGTATTGCTAGAAACTGTAAACGATCTGTATTACAGCTATCGTATATGGTTTGACTACTTTGAAAATATTTCAATCACGATTTTTAGTATTGAATACCTCTTACGCCTCTGGAGTGTAGTAGAGCGTGATCCTACACAAGCTGCATGGAAGCAGCGTTTCGCATGGATGAAAAGCGGAGAAGCGCTGATTGACCTCATGGCAATTTTGCCGGCGTATCTAAATTTCTTTGTACGAATAGACCTTCGTATGCTTAGAATTTTACGATTACTTCGACTATTAAAATTAACTCGCTATTTTATTTCTTTGCAAATATTGCTATGTGTTATTAAGCGAGAAAAAGGTTCTTTTCAGGCAGTGATTTTTATTTTAATCATTATGATTATTATGACTGCCTCTGGTATTTATGTGGTTGAGAATAAAGCGCAACCAGAAGCGTTTAGCTCTATTCCTAAAGCAATGTGGTGGGCGGTCGTTACCTTAACCACAGTTGGATACGGCGATGTCACACCTGTGACCAGCTTAGGAAAACTACTAGGAGCTTTAATTACAATTTTAGGGGTAGGGATTGCTGCTTTACCGGCTGGGATTTTAGCTTCCGGTTTAGCCAATGAACTTAACCAACGGAATCAGCGCCTTGAACAAGAGTTTCGTGAGTTACTTCAAGTGCGTGGTATTGACATCATGCATGATGAAGCTGAAATAGAACGTATTCGACAAAAAGTGGGACTACCGAAAGAACAAGCGCATAATCTGATTATCCAAATCATGCGCGAAAAGGTATTAGAAGAAAAAGAATCTGTGAGAGAGAAGAAATGCTATTGTCCACACTGTGGTGAAAAGTTAACAGATTAGTATTTTTATTAAAAAAGCCTAATGAGAATCAGGCTTTTTGAGTTGCTTTTTCTACAGCAAATGCGATGAGCAAGATAATAAGACCACCAAGGCTTAGTACGAAACCTACCCAGATCGGTGCAATCCAGCCCATCTGATGGCTCAGTACCCAACCACCTAAAAATGCTCCTAATGCATTGGCCATATTAAAGGCGGAGTGGTTAAGTGAAGCTGCTAGGGTTTGGGCATCGCCTGCAACGTCCATGAGGCGTGTTTGTAAAGCTCCACCTAAACCCATCACGGTAAGTCCGATTAGGAATAAAGAAGCAATAGCACTATATATATTACTCATCAGAAAGCTTGCAACTACGAATGCAATCGCTGAGCTAATAAGTACGCCCACAATAGTTTTATTGAGATTTTTATCTGCAAGCCAGCCCGCGGCTAACCCACCAATCACCATCCCGATGCCCCACAGCGCTAATGCAATAGGAACAATCTGGATATTAACTTTAGTGTATTCAGTGAGAATTGGTGAGACATAGCTATATACCGAGAACATGCCCCCAAAGCCAATTGCGCCGACTGCAAGGGTTAACCACATATTTATATTTTTAAGCCCAGCTAATTCTGTTTTTATGCTGGCAGTAGCTTGAACTGGAATATTCGGTACAAAGCAAGCTACGGCAATTAAAGTAAAAAATGCAATTGTTGCTGAAAATTCAAAACCTGCTCTCCAACCAAAATGTTGGCCTAACCATGTAGCTAAAGGTACGCCAATAACAGTAGCAACTGTTAAACCCATCATCATTTGTGCAACTGCTGAAGCTCTTCGTGAAGGGCCTGCGAGTTCAGCAGCTACAAGGGCACCGACTCCAAAATATGCACCATGAGGTAATCCCGCAATAAAACGAGAAATTAAAACTGTTTCTGGCGTATGTGCTAAAGCTGTACAGGCATTAGCAATCCCATAAAACAGCATGAGACAAAGCAATAGAGACTTTCTAGGAACTTTAGCGCCCAAAATAGCAATAATCGGGGCGCCAATTACAACACCTAATGCATAAGCGCTAATAAAATGCCCGGCTTCAGGTACTGTGATCTTTAAATTGTGTGCAATTTCTTGAATAAGACCCATTGCGACAAATTCTGTAGTGCCGATACAGAAACCGCCTACTGCGAGTGAAAAAATTGCCAAGAAGAGCGAGTAGTTTTGAGGAGAAGATGAAGGGGATTGGGGTGACGCCATAATAAATTAATAAAAGGAAACTCAAAAAAGAAAGTATAAGGGAAAAAAGAGATCAAAATAATAAAAAACTAGAATCTCGAGAGGAAGTTTGCATATTTAAACTAATAACATTTTATCTTTATATTGAATAATTTATCGAAAGTTTTTATTAAATTATATATGATAAGCACGTAATACTTTAGGCATTACAATAAGTTGTATAAATATTTAAGAAATAGAGAATCTAAATCGTGAGAAAATTAAGTATTGCCTGCCTTCTGGGCTTGGTTATGTTATCTATGTCTGGTTGCTCAGTCTTTATGGCGGGGAATCAACCAAGAAAAAAAAAATTAAATGTTTTTAATCCGGGGAGTTCTCGCAATTATGTTATTGCCGAGTTTGGAGCACCTGTACTTTCCGAATATCGTGATGGTACAAGAGTCGAAATTTATACTTTCCAGCAAGGTTATCCAAAATGGGCTAAAGTAAGCCGAGCATTTGGCCATGGCATAGCAGATGTTGCCTCATTTGGGTTATGGGAAGTATTTGGAACACCAACTGAAGCATATTTTAGTGGGAAAGAAACCTCTTATGAAGTAACGTATGGGCAAGATGACTTGGTAAAAAGCTTTAAGCTCATCGATTTTGAGCAGGCATTTCCTAAAGCAAAAGCACAATGATGAAATGAAAAGGGCCATAAGGCCTTTTTCTTTGTCTATATAAAAGGTTCACTAATTTCTATTTAATAAAAATATTTACCTTTATATTTATGAAAATTCATTTCTTATAAAAAGAATTAAGTAAAGTTCATGTTGAGACAAATTAATTAATATTGTGATAAGATGAATACTGTTCATTAATGGTGATTTATCTAAACTGACTCTAATTGCTGTCAAATAACAGATAAGTTGAAAAATGTATAGATAAATCTATTTGTTCAGGCTTTTGCCCATGTTAGAAATTCGTCATCTTAAAACTTTGGTTGCTTTACGTGAACATGGTTCACTTGTTGCGGCTGCGAATGATCTGTGTTTAACACCGTCTGCTATTTCTCACCAATTAAAAGAATTAGATCATTGGTATGGTGTAGAAGTGGTGAATCGTCGAAGTAGACCTGTTAGTTTTTCAAATGTTGGGCAGCGTTTACTCAAATTGGCTGATGATGTATTACCACAAATTCAGATCACACAAAGTGACATTACGCGAATTGTTCATGGGCAAACAGGCAGAATTATTTTTTCCTCAGAATGTCATAGCTGTTTTGACTGGTTAATGCCTTTATTAAATCAATATCGACAGCAGTATCCAGACGTAGACTTAGACTTTGCTTCGGGCTTTGAAGCAAATCCACATGAGCTTTTACAAAATGGTGAGTTTGATTTACTTATTACAGCCGATCCGATCGCATTAAAAGGAATCGAGTATTTTCCAATTTTTGAATATGAGTCGCGTTTGGTTTTATCAAATACTCATCGATTGGTTCGTGCTGAACATATTACAGTTCAAGATTTAGCTGAAGAGGTTCTCATTACTTATCCGGTAGATAAGCACCGTTTAGATATTATGTCGAAACTATTTATACCGGCAAATATTCAACCAAAACAGATTCGAACTACAGATTTAACGCAAATGTTGATTCAACTTGTAGCGAGCGGTCGAGGCATTGCTGCTTTACCAGACTGGGTAGTGAATGAATATGAACAAAAGGGTTGGGTAACTAGCCGCCGTTTAGACTGTGTTTCTGCAACGGGTTTAAGACGTACATTATATGCAGGCTACCGAACTGAAGAAAAAGAGAAGAGCTATTTTGAAGGATTTTTAAAGCAGTTAGAAAAGTTCTCTTTAAAACGTAATGCCTATTATTCTGGATAAAAAATTAATTGAGCTTAAGTGTTAAAAAGGTGCGATTAAGCACCTTTTTAATATCTATAATTTTATTTACCAATGAATAAGGACAGCAAGCCTGCAGCAATCAGGGGACCAACAGGGACGCCTCGGAGTAAAGCAACGCCCGCAACTGTACCAATAAGTAAGCCTGCCACAACATCAGGTTGGCTTGACATAAGTTTCACACCACGTCCACCTAGCCAAGCCACAAGTAGACCAATAGCAATAGCCAGCAAAGATTTAAAACTTATAAAGGATTTTAAAATACTCTCTCCGCTAAGCTTACCACTGGCAATTGGAGTCAGTACGCCAATGGTTAAAATGAGAATTCCTAGGTTAAGACCATGAGCTTGAATATAAGGAAAAAATTGATTTAATGGTGTGATTTTAATGACGATTAAGATGCCTGCGGCAATCGTTACAGCTGCATTTTGACTTAGTAAACCGCAGATAAGTAGAACTAATAAGACAACTAAATTAACATCAAATTGGGCGAGCATGAGAAGCGGCAAGAAAAGCAAATAATTTGAATTGTATAATAATTAAGAGCCAAAATGTGAGCGCTTTTTAAACGTGGAATAGTTTAAATGAAGCGGTTGCAAGAAAAAAATTAATGTATATGACTCAATGATAAGGAGTTTTATTTTTAGTTACGCTTGGTCACAATGTTATATAAATTAACAACTTAAAAGACCATTCGTTTGAGAGATTATGATATAAAAAATAATCAATACTTATAACTACAGGGTCAGCCATATGGATATTATAGATATCAAGATTAAAGATCAGTTCGACAAAATTTATGATGCGAAAGCACAATTGAAGAAAAATTTAGTTGAACATGAAAATGAGCCTTTAAAGTTAAGTCAGCGTATCGAACATATTATTGTGGATAATGAGATCATTTTGCCTACAACAGAATTATTATTTGAAAGTGAGCAAAACGAAAAAATTTATCGAGTCATTGAAGAATAATTTGAAGATGATGGAAGTTAAGAACAAAGTTGTTAAAGCAAAAACGTAATAAAGCTCTGAAACTGAGTTAAAATAATGGTTTAGTTCTAAAGAGAAAGCTTTATGCTGCTGGAAAAAATTTTGCAATCACAAGGGCTTGGTTCACGTAAATATTGCCAGCAGTTAATAAAAAATGGTTCTGTAAGTATTGAGGGAGAGATTGTCATTGATCTCAAAAAACAGTTTTCTCCTGAAAATTTAGAATTTTCTTTGTTTGGGGAAACTTATCAATATCGGGAAAAAGTTTACCTCGCTTTAAAAAAGCCGCAAGGTTTTGAGTGCTCACACAATCCTCAGCATCATCAAAGTGTTTTTAGTTTATTGCCTGAAATCATGATTCAACGGGGTGTGCAAGCAATTGGCCGCTTAGATCAAGATACAACGGGCTTACTCTTACTCACTGATGATGGTAAATATTTACAAGCTTTAACTCATCCTCGTAAACATGTCCCAAAGGTTTATCATGTTACGACTATTGATTCAGTCACACCTGAGCAAATTGAAATGCTTACTCAGGGTGTTAATTTACACCAAGAAAAAGGTGTGTTTGCTGCGACAGATGTAGCACTGCTAGGGTCTCATCAATTAACAATGACCATTCATCAAGGCGTTTATCATCAAGTCAAAAGAATGATTGCAGCTGTGGGCAATAAAGTCGAAAAATTACATCGACATCAAATCGGTCAATTGGTCTTACCTGAGATTGAGGAAGGGAATTGGGTATATTTGTCGGAGCAGGAAAAGCAACTCGCTCAAAATATTATTTAAGAAAGCAATGGAATGTCTGAAATTCACTGTCTCGAATAAATCCCATTTTTTCATAGAGACGGTGAGATTCATGATTATTCGTTTGAGTCTCTAAACTAATACGTAAAGCATTTTCTTGTTTTGCAAATAAAATAGCTGTATCAATGAGCTGTTTTGCTGAACCCTGACGTCGGAACATAGGGGTAACATAGACATCATCTAAGATATAGTAAGTAGAGCAAGCAACTGAAGAAAAACCTAAATAAAGCAAAACGAAACCTGTGATTTTTTCATCCTTAATGTGGATGAAAAACACACTTTCTTTATTCTCAAAACGTTGTTTTAAAAAATGATGTGATTCATCAAGATTAGAAGATGCACCATAAAATTGACGGTATTCATCAAATAGAACAGCAAGTTGACTTAGATCTTCATAGGTCGCTCGTCTTACAATCATTAGGCGCTCCTTGTATTTATGTTTATATTTTTACAAAGAGAGCATAACTAAAAAAGACGCCAATTGACGTTAAAAGTTGTTTAAAAATGCAACACCGTTAAGTTTTGTCACTTTCACCTAATAGTGCATTTAGCTCTTCAAATAAATCTTCATGGTCATCATCTTCATTTAAATTTGAAGGGTTCTGATTTAATGAAGTTGCTTTTGCTTTTCTCAGTTTTAATAATTGTTCCATATTAATGTTCTGATTTTCGATAGCAAAAGGAATAGATTTAGTTAAGACGACTTGTTTAAAGAACAGTCGTACCGCTTGGGCAGGGGTAATTCCCAATTGTTTAAAAACAGCAAAAGCCTGTTTTTTCTCTTGGGAGTCAAGTCGAACCTGATAAACTTCTGTTTTTCGCATGAATAACAAAACCAAATGATTTTTAATTTTTAGGGATTTATTTTAAACCATCGGAATGTAATTTCAATGTCTTTCAGCATAAAAAATAATCTTTTTGTCATTACGATGAGATTACAGTGTCAATTCAAGCTGTGAATTGAAAACCATTTTCTGTTTTGTTAGCGGGTCTATAAAAGAAATTTGCTTAGCTAGAAGCTGTAAGGGCTGGGAAAAATCATCATCGGCTTTGTGTTGAACTACGGGATAAAACGGATCATTTTTAATCGGTATACCTAAATGATTTAAATGAACACGGAGTTGATGTTGTTTGCCGGTGGTTGGCGTTAAACAATATTTAGCCCAAGATTGATTATGCTGAAGCAGCTCAATTTTAGTTTCGGTATTGGTTTTAGTATGGGGAATAACGCGCATTGTATAAAAGGGCGTGCCGTTATCTAAATACAATTTTAATATCTGAGGGAAACTTAATTCAGCTTTATAGGCAGCGATTGCATGGTAAATTTTATGAACTTCGCGATCTGCAAATAACTGTTGGTAAATTCCACGTGATTGTGGTCGTTTGCAAAATAAAACGACACCGGCAGTTTCACGGTCTAGTCTGTGGATTGGTGTTAAAAACTCATTGCCCGTTTGTTTTTTTAAACGCACCAATAACGTTTCTTGGACATATTGCCCTGTTGGGCTAATCGTTAAAAAATGGGGTTTATCGACAACCAGCAAATCATTATTTTCAAATAAAATCTGATGCTCAAAGGGAACATGTACTTCGTTAGCAAGGAATCGGTAATAAAAAATATGCGTGTTTGCTATATAAGGGCTGTCTAATGTTAATTTTTTGCCATTTTGTGCATAAATAAGTCCATCTTGGAAACGTTGCTGCCACTCTATTGCTTTTATATGAGGAAAGTTTTCACAAAGAAATTGATAGATGGTTTGTACTGTCGTTTGTGGAGGAAGATAGACTTGGCTTGCGCTTACGCCATCAATCATAGGTGGGAAAAATTCAATCGGGCTAGACATAAAAGTGTGTCAATATTTAATAAATGTGATGTAAAAAAAGCCAACTTTAAGCACTTAAGTAGGCTTTAAAGCAGGGCAATGGTATCATATCGATTATTTTGAATCATGTTAAGTGTGTTATGTCGTATTCATTGAAAATGGTCTTAAATCATGAAGAAGATACCCAGCGTTTAGCTCAGGCATTGGCGCAGCATGTTCAAGCTGGCGTGATTTATCTGATTGGAGATTTGGGCGCCGGTAAAACGACATTAACCCGTTATTTTTTGCAAGCTCTAGGGCATAAAGGTTCGGTTAAAAGTCCGACATATACGTTGGTTGAACCATATAAAATCAATAATAAAGAAATTTTTCATTTTGACTTATATCGTCTCAATGATCCGTACGAACTTGAATTAATGGGAATCCGTGATTATTTAGATATTCAGGATGCACTATTTTTATTTGAGTGGCCATCAAAAGGTGGAGACGAAATCCCTGAGGCAGATATCGTTATTGATATTCAAAAATCAGATGATGAACTCAATCGTTTCGTCACTTTAACTTTACCAACAGAGCATTTGTACCAGACTTTGCAGGAACAGCTTCATGACTGATGAAAAGCTAACACAACGTCGTATTCATACATTAGACGCCGCGTTAGCCAACCAGATTGCTGCTGGTGAGGTGATTGAACGTCCCTCATCGGTCGTAAAAGAATTATTAGAAAACTCAATTGATGCAGGTGCAACTGAGTTAATTGTGCGGATTGCACAAGGCGGCTCAACATTAATCGAAATTATTGACAATGGACATGGAATTCATCCTGATGATTTACCATTGGCAGTGATGCGCCATGCAACCAGTAAAATTAAAACAGCAGAAGATTTACACGCGATTGTGAGCTTAGGTTTCCGTGGTGAAGCACTTGCTTCTATTGCTGCAGTTTCACGATTGACTTTAACCAGTAGCCAAGATGAAAGCGGAATTGGTCATCAGGTCGAGGTGAATGGTACAGCCTTTGATCATCAACAAGTCCAAGCTGTTGCTGCACAAAAGGGCACCCATATTCGAGTTCAGGACTTATTTTTTAATGTACCTGCTCGTCGTAAATTTTTAAAAAAGCCAACCACTGAATTTGGGCATATTGAAGAAATTGTACGTCGTTTGGCGCTAACACATTTTGATATACGTTTTGTACTTGAGCACAATGACAATATTCGAATTAATTTACCAATAGCAGATAGCGGGGAATTAAGATTTCAGCGTGTACAGCAATTATTGGGTCAACAGTTTGTTCAAAATGCTTACTGGATCGATGCCGAAAGTATTAACATGCGTTTGTCAGGTTGGCTAGGGCATCCTTCTGATGCACGTGCTCAAGCAGACTTACAATATGTGTATGTAAATGGCCGAATTGTGAAAGATAAAACCATTTCACATGCTTTAAGAATGGCATACGACGGTATTTTACATGGTCATCAGCATTCATCTTATTTGCTTTTCTTAGAAGTCGACCCTGAAAATATTGATGTTAACGTTCATCCGACGAAACATGAGATTCGTTTTCTAAATCAACGAGAAGTACATGAGTTTGTCAGACATTATGCTAAAGAAACGTTAGCACAATTTCAGACCGCTAGTGCTGATTTGGCACAAGCCATGAAAGTAGATGATACTCAAAATCTTTCGGTACAACCTCAGCCTAAATATCAAGAACAATTCACATTACATCGTACAGAGCAAGCTGTTGATACAACTCTAGATAAGCCGAATAGTTCTCAACCTTCGACTGAGCTTTTAACTGATTTTAATAATAGTCGTCCCCAAGCTGTTCACTATGCAGAACAAACTCCAAAATATAATGGTTCTGCGCAGTTAAATAATGCATTAAAGACTTATTTGGCGCCATTACGTGATCAACCTGCTACCAATTTTTCAGTTGATGAAAATGTTGAACCAGTTGCTAAAGTAGATGAATTTCCATTAGGTATCGCAATTGCTCAGCTTCATGGAATTTATATTCTGGCGCAAAATACTGAAGGTTTGATTATTGTTGATATGCATGCAGCGCATGAACGTATTTTGCTGCAACAAATGAAAAATGCTTGGGATAAACCTGAGTTTTGGACATCTCAACAGTTACTTATACCTAAAGTCATTTCAATTAGTCGTATGCAAGCGGTACGGGTCGAAGACTTAAAGCCTCAGCTTGAGCGTTTGGGGCTAGAAATTGATTTATATGGCGATGAGCAAGTCATTGTGCGTGGTGTGCCGGCTATTTTGCAAAAAGCAGATTTTGAAAACCTTATTCCTGAACTTCTTAATGATTTAGATCCAAATGATGAAGCTCAAGGATTATTGCAAAAGCGTGATGAACTGTTAGCTGGTATGGCATGCCATGGGGCAGTGCGAGCACATCGACAACTTAGCCTCTCAGAAATGAACGCTTTACTTCGCCAAATGGAACAAACCGAATTTGCCAGTCAATGTAACCATGGTCGTCCAACTTGGCGTGCATTTCCATTATCTCAACTAGATAAATTATTTGCTCGAGGAGAGTAGTTTTACATGTCAAATCAATTGCCCGTCATCAATTTAATGGGACCAACTGCAAGCGGAAAAACCGCTTTGGCATGTGAACTTTACGAGCGTGGAGATTTTGAGTTAATTTCAGTTGATTCGGCTCTTGTATATAAAGACATGGATATTGGTACGGCTAAACCAACACGTGAAGAGCAGGAGCTATATCCACATCATTTAATAGATATTATTACTCCACTTGAGGTCTATTCGGCTGCCCAGTTTGTTGAAGATGCTTGTGTTTTAATTGACGAGATGCATTCACGCGGCAAAACTCCTATTTTGGTAGGAGGAACCATGCTTTATTTCAAGGCGCTCCTAGAAGGATTATCAAGTAACTTGCCAAGCGCAGATGCAAATGTTCGTGCAGCAATTGAAGAAAAAGCAGCGAATGAAGGGTGGCAAGCTGTTTATGATGAACTTGTGGCAGTAGATCCGGCAGCTGGTGTGAAATTCAAGGTTTCTGATAAACAAAGAATTATTCGCGCGTTAGAAGTTTATCGTATTACAGGTCAACCAATTACCAAATTGCAGGCAGAACAACCAAAAAACGTACCATATCGATACATATTTCATAACTATGCTTTGCTTCCAGATCGGTTAGAATTACATCAACGCATTGAGCAAAGATTAAGCAAAATGTGGGATATCGGTTTTTTGAGTGAAGTTGAATCTCTAATTGAAAAATACGATTTAGATGAAAATTTACCCTCTATGCGTTCTGTTGGTTATCGACAAGCTCTAGAATTTCTATTAAAAAGTGATATGAGTCTCAAAAAAAAGCAAGAAATGGAGGATAAAGCCTTATTTGCAACACGACAACTTGCCAAACGTCAATATACGTGGTTACGTTCTTTGCAAGAAATACACGATTTTAAAACTTACTTGACGATAAAGCAGGCGAAAGAAGACTTGCGAAACTCTTATGGATAAAGCAAAATTTGCACACTGTCTTTTTATAATTTTTAGTTGAAAAATAAAGATAGTTTTTTTGCGCTGATTTAAAAATTTTTTTTTGGAGTTAAAAATGTCTAAAGGTCAAACTTTACAAGATCCGTTCTTAAATTCTCTCCGTAAAGAACGTATCCCAGTTTCTATTTTCCTTGTTAACGGTATTAAATTACAAGGTCATATTGAATCTTTTGACCAATATGTTGTTTTATTAAAAAATACTGTAAGTCAAATGGTTTACAAACACGCAATTTCTACAGTTGTTCCAGCTCGTAACCCACGTCCAGCAGGTGCACAAGGTGCAGGTTTCCCAGCTCAGGGTGGTAGTCAAGGTGGCTTCGGTGGTCAAGGCGCTGGCTTTGGTGGTGCTCAAGGCGCTGGCTTCGGTGGTCAAGGTGGCTTCGGTGGTCAAGGTGGCTTCGGTGGTCAAGGCGGCTTCGGCGGTCAAGGCGGCTTCGGTGGTCAAGGTGGCTTCGGTGGTCAAGGCGGCTTCGGTGGTCAAGGCGGCTTCGGTGGTCATCAAGGCGGTTTCGACAACGATTCTAAATTTGAAGATGGTCAAGACGACGAAAATAATCGTTAATTGATTAGCTTAGAAAAACCAGTCAGTGATGGCTGGTTTTTTTATAGCTTTAAAAATATAAAAAGTATATTCAGTTATTTGTAGTGCATCTCGCTTTCTTGAAAACTCAGTTTAATAGGTTCTTCGCAAATGATATTAATATTTGCTGCGGCGCTGTGCAGTGTTCTGGTGTCTGTATTACTAAAAAATTTAAAGAAAAAGGGCTATCAACCCATGCAAATGATTGCATGGAATTATGCAAGTGCTAGCTTGTTATGTTATTGGTGGTTTAAGCCAGATATTCAGCATATTTCTATACAACACATGCCTTGGTGGCTAATCGTTGCTTTAGGCATCATTTTACCGAGTATTTTTTTATGTCTTGCGAAATCCTTAGAGCATGCCGGTATCGTCAAAACAGAAATTGCTCAACGATTGTCAGTGGTACTCTCTTTATTAGCAGCTTATTTCTTTTTTCAAGAACGGTTTAATTCTCTTAAATTATTAGGTATTGGTTTAGGAATTTTTGCTGTTATTTTAATCGTATTTGGACAGATAAATGGCACTTCAGGCCATCAATCGAAAAAGGCAATTCTTGCGTTAATGAGTGTCTGGTTTGGTTATGCTGCTGTAGATGTCTTGTTAAAATACACGAGTAGTTTGGGGCTACAATTTACGTTAACTTTGAATCTGATTTTTATTACAGCCTTTGTATTATCAATAGTTTATTTATTATTCCAAAAAAAGTCAGCATGGAATTTTAAAAATACTGTGGCCGGATTAATACTAGGTGTACTTAATTTTTCAAACATTGCCTTGTATGTTAAAGCACATATTTTACTTAAAGATTCACCAGCGATTGTCTTTGCAAGCATGAATATTCTAGTGGTATTACTTGGGATAGTTTGTGGTGTAGTTTTATATAAAGAAAAATTAAAACTCCCAACGATTTTAGGAACGATTTTGGGAATAAGTGGATTGGTTTGTTTAGCCTTAGCTATGAAATAGGAGTTCAAAAGACTGTTCTTTTGAACTCTGCTAATCTTATAAATGTGTAAAAATAACTTCATCTGGCAGACGAGATTTTGGCAACTTCGCATTGAAATCATTTTCACTTCTATAGCCAAGTGAGACAATGACAGAGCTACGTAAGCCTTTTTCTTTTAAGCCAAATTCTTCATTTAAAACATCTTCGTCGAAGCCACCCATTGGGGTTGCATCTATGCCTTCAAGACCAGCTGCAAAAAGTAGTTGTCCTAAAGCGATAAAAGTTTGGTTTTCCATCCAGCCAAATAAATTTTTTTGTTCATTGCGATAAAACTCAACGTAGCCATGGCGTGTATCTTTTTGACCAAGTTTTGCTTTTTCATCTTTAAATCGACCGCTTAAATCATCTTGTTCAAGTAATTGATTTAAATATTCGGGTGAAATATCTGTTCTTGTACAAAATACAAGCGTATGTGATGACTCAAGAACTTTAGGAGCATTATAGGCATATCGCCCTGTTAAGGCTTTAGCAATGCGTTCTTTAGCAGCAAGATTGTCAGCCACCAAGAAATGCCAAGGTTGAATATTCACTGAAGAAGGGGTGAAGCGTAAAATTTCTAATAATTTATTAAATTTTTCTTTGGGAATTTTTTTCTCAGGATCATACGCTTTTGTGGTGTAGCGACTTTTAACCGTATTTAGTAAATCCATACTTACTCCATATCAATCTTATTACAATCGAAGTGTTCTCATCTTTGGCATGATACGCGATTTTATAAGAAAACATCTGCATTTTAATGTGATAAAGAAATATAATACTTATATAAATTTTTAATTAATTTATTGAAAATGTTTGATTTAATGCCCAAAGATGCAAAGAGTAAGCTGCGAGAAATTAGAGTTGTTAAAGCCTTTCTGTTTTTTGCATTTGTATTGTGTCTTTTAATTTTATACATCGAATATCAAAAATATGGACATATAAGCTGGAAATTTGTATTCCTTACCTGTCTATGTATGATCTGGGATTTTGATTTAAATAAACAAGCTAAGCATGTGAAAAATAACTGACAATTAATTAATAATACCAATCAGTTAGTTTGATTTGCTGCAGATGTGAAGAGGGATCAATTTCTAAAATTTGTGCGTGATCTTCTTTCCAGTCACCGAGTACAATTCGTTGTTTGTTCTGTACTTTATGAATAGCTGGACGATGAGTGTGCCCATGAATAAGTATGTCTATATCTTTTAGGGCGGAGAGCACGGCTTGTTCATTCACATCCATAATCTCATAACTTTTTTGCTGTTTGTCCGAATGGCTTCTTTTACGGAAACCATTGACCAGCTTCGCACGGAAGCTCAGTGGCGTACGGCGTAAAAAGGCAACTAAAAGGGGATTTCGAATAATTTTTTTAAATCTTTGATAAGAAATATCATCCGTACATAACGCATCGCCATGTTCTAGACGGTATTGGTGGCCTGCAATATTAAGATAATAAATATCGGGGAGTAATACACCATTAAACTTATTGAGGAAAACCTGATTTAGAGCAAAGTCGCGGTTACCGACTTGAAAGTAAACACGATTACCTTTTTCATTAAAAACTTTTAAAGCTTCGACAATTTCGTCGAGCCAAGGAGCTGAATAATCGTCACCAATCCAAGCATTAAACCAGTCACCTAAAATATAAAGCTGTGTTTGTTTATTTTGATAATGTACCAACAAATCTAAAAACCCTCGAACGAGTCGAGGGTGTTCAGGTGACAAATGTAAATCTGAAATAAACAGATAGGTCACAGCTTTATCCTAAAATTATTCAGAAATAATTTTAGCAGATTCGATAACAACGTTTTCTAAAGGAACGTCAGCGTGATAACCACGGTTACCTGTACGTACACTTTTGATCGCGTCTACAACGTCCATACCTTCAACAACTTTACCGAATACAGCATAACCCCAACCTTGTGCAGTTTTTGAAGTATGGTTCAAGAAAGAGTTGTTTTTTACATTGATGAAGAATTGTGCAGAAGCAGAGTGTGGCGCTTGAGTACGTGCCATAGCAATTGTACCAACATCGTTACTTAAACCATTGTCAGCTTCGTTTTCAATTGCATCACGAGTTGCTTTTTCTTTGAAGTTTTCATCCATCCCGCCGCCTTGGATCATGAAACCATCAATGACACGGTGGAAAATAACGCCGTCATAAAAACCGTCACGTACGTATTCTAAAAAGTTTGCTACTGTTTTTGGTGCTTTTTCAGTATTTAGTTCAAGAACAATACGACCTTTATTGGTGTTTAATTCGACTTGAGGAAAACTCATTACATTAATCTCCTAAACATGGGCTTATGACCATGGGTTTTTGGTTGAGAGAAGCATAAGCAAACTGTAAACTACAAGGCAAGTAAAAAACGTTAAAATCTTTGTGAAAAATGAAGATAGCGTTTATTTTTTCGAAATTTTATCTACAAAGAAGTGATTGATACACTATGAAGCCTAATGATGTTGTCTCGAACCTGCCAAACAACCCGACACCGAATACTCATGCCTCTGTCGATTCTGCGCAGCAAGAACAACAGGCTGGATTAGATTTTGTTCGCCAAGTCATTACTGATGATTTAGCTGCCGGACGTACCAAACAAATCGTAACTCGTTTTCCGCCAGAACCAAATGGTTATTTACATATTGGTCACGTAAAAGCAATCTGTCTAAACTTTGGTGTTGCAGAAGAGTTTGATGGACTCTGTAATTTACGTTTTGACGATACGAATCCAGATGCAGAAGAACAAGAATACGTTGATGGTATCGCCAATGATGTGAAATGGCTTGGTTTTAACTGGAATGGTGAACCTCGCTATGCTTCTGGTTATTTTGATCAGCTTTATGCATGGGCAATTCAATTGATTGAGCAAGGTGATGCATATGTTGATTTGCAGTCTCCAGAAGAAATTAAATTAAACCGTGGTAGTTTTGTTGAACCAGGGAAAAACTCGCCGTATCGTGATGCATCTGTTGAAGAGAACCTTGCTCGCTTTGAACAAATGCGCAGCGGTGAACTAAAAGAAGGTGAAGCTGTTTTACGCGCTAAAATTGATATGGCAAGCCCGAACGTGCATATGCGTGATCCAATTTTGTATCGTGTCTTGCATTCAGAGCATCATCAAACTGGCGACAAATGGAAAATCTACCCAATGTATGACTATGCTCATCCATTGTCTGATGCAATTGAAGGAATCACGCATTCACTTTGTACATTGGAATTCCAAGATCACCGTCCATTCTATGATTGGATTGTTGAAAAGGTTAAGTCTAAAGCTGTTCCGCACCAATACGAATCATCTCGTTTGAATGTAGATTACACCATTACTTCTAAACGTAAATTACGTAAGTTGGTTGAAGGTGGTTATGTAAATGGTTGGGATGACCCTCGTATGCCAACAGTTGTTGGTATGCGCCGTCGTGGTTTTACACCAGAAGGCTTACGTGATTTCTGTAAACGTGTAGGTGTGTCTAAAACTGACGGTATTGTTGATGTTGCAATGCTTGAGTTCTGTATTCGTCAATCTTTGGAGAATACAGCAGCGCGTGGTATGGCTGTGTTAGATCCTTTAAAAGTGACACTTACAAACTTACCGGAAGATTTAGACCTTACACATGCGCGTCATCCAAATGTCGATATGGGTGAGCGTGTCATTCCATTAACTAAAGAAATTTATATTGACCGTAAAGATTTTGAAGAAGTACCGCCAAAAGGCTTTAAGCGTTTAATTCCGGATGGTGAAGTTCGTTTACGCCATGCATATGTAATTAAGTGTGATGAAGTCATCAAAGATGCAAATGGTGAAGTTGTTGAGCTGAAGTGTTCAATCGATCCAGACACTTTAGGCAAGAATCCTGAAGGGCGTAAAGTAAAAGGCGTGATTCACTGGGTATCTGCAAGCAAGGGTATTCCTGCTGAAGTACGTATTTATGATCGTTTATTTACAGAGGCTGACCCTGAAACTGGTGATGATTTCTTAGCGAATTTAAATCCAGATTCTTTGAAAGTCGTTCAGGCTGTGATTGAACCTGCTTTAGCTCAAGCGAAACCAGAAGACCGTTTCCAATTTGAACGTGAAGGTTATTTCGTTGCGGACCAACATGATCATACTCCTGAAAAACCTGTCTTCAACCGCGTTCTTGATTTGAAAGACAGCTTCAAACCTGAGAAAAAGTAAGAGATTGCTTATCTCTTACTTTTTCGCAAGACGAACAACATGTTGTGAGTAGATAGTCGAGATTGCTTATCTCTTACTTTTTCGCAAGACGAGCAACATGTTGTGAGTAGATAGTTGAGATTGCTTATCTCTTACTTTTTCGCAAGACGAGCAACATGTTGTGAGTAGATAGTTGAGATTGCTTATCTCTTACTTTTTCGCAAGACGAGCAACATGTTGTGAGTAGATAGTTGAGATTGCTTATCTCTTACTTTTTCGCAAGACGAGCAACATGTTGTGAGTAGATAGTTGAGATTGCTTATCTCTTACTTTTTCGCAAGACGAGCAACATGTTGTGAGTAGATAGTTGAGATTGCTTATCTCTTACTTTTTCGCAAGACGAGCAACATGTTGTGAGTAGATAGTTGAGATTGCTTATCTCTTACTTTTTCGCAAGACGAACAACATATTGTGAGTCAACAACAGATATTAAAAAAGCCCAACTGTAAGGTTGGGCTTTTTTCGGAGGTCTTCTCATCATAATATTCTTTTTCTTTATGATTTCGCTTCCTTGGCAAAAGAGCTTAGGTAGGATTAATCACATAAAAGTAAAGAACTAATAGTATGAGAAGCATTGTTGAAAGCATTAAGTAAGTATTGACCGTATTAAAGCTTTTAAGAAACTTCCAGATATCCATAGTAAATCAGCGTATATTTTATGTTACAAATTAATAATACACTGAAACTTTTCTGAAATGTTTCTAAAAATAAAATATAAAGTTTCTTTGTTTAAAAAATAGTCATAAAATACCAAGTGGTAAAAAATAATATTCATTAAACATTAGAAATTACTTCACTTATGCACTATAACCAATTCTTTTCAAGAATTTTTGAATTAATTCAAATGCAGCGTGTTCAAGTGCAGGGGCATATTCGATATTTTGCTCACGCAATTTAGGAATGGAAATTCCAGCATTACGAAGTTCACATGTGTGACCAATAAGCCATTTTTCAAAGTTTTCTTGAGTCGTCTCAATGTGGAACTGTAAAGCAAGAATATTATTACCCACTTCAAAGGCTTGGTTAGTATAAATATCTGAACTCGCCAAAAGGGCTGCATTTTCAGGAAGGTCGAAAGTATCACCATGCCAATGTAAAACATGGATATTATTAAGCAAAGGCGATAATACCTGATTAGGGCGTAAACTTAAGCTTAAAGCTCCCCAGCCAATTTCTTTTTGATGGCCTGCATATACTTTGGCACCAAGTGCATGAGCTATAAGCTGTGCACCTAAGCAAATGCCAAGTGTTGGTTTATCTGCTGCCAAACGTTGTTTGAGTAAAGCGATTTCATCTTTTAAAAATGGATAATCTTCAGTTTCATAAACTCCGATCGGACCACCTAAAATAATAGTTAAACCGTCATGGGCGAAAGCAGGAGTTAAATCATCTACACCAGCTTCAAAATAACGGACGCGAAAACCAAGTTGATAAAAGACATCTTCTAATGAACCTAAGTCTTCGAAAGCAAGATGCTGAATGGCATAAATAGTTTTAGGAAAGGCGTTTGTAGTACTCATACAAATGATTCATAGAAGATCAATAGGTGGAGTATAGCGATAAATATAAAGAAGAAAATATCCATATAAATCGTCAATACCTGAAAATTGCTATTTTTCGTTAAGATAATCTTGTTACGCAGAAATATTTTGTAGGTAAGAAATATCTATGCGTAACCTACTATTTAAAATAAAAGCTTTGAGTTTTCATTATGGTCGATATTTGAAAGTTGATGTTCATCTTTTAAATTTACTCCTGAAAAGCCAAGCTGCTTCGATTTTTTCATGAGTGCCATTAAACGTTGTACCGCAACTGGAATACTTAAGCCTGCTGAACGGACGTTGGAAATACAGTTGCGTTTGGAGTCAAGGCAACCTGAATATGCATTCCATGTGTAGTAAACTCCCATACTGTCAGGAGAACTTAAACCTGGGCGCTCTCCAATAAGCATAACCAGCATGGAGGCTTTAAAAATTTCTGCAACTTCATCGCCTAAAGCAACTCGGCTTCCTGTTGCAAATATAATTGGCGCAAGGCTCCAGTTTTCTTGTTGAATATGTTCGCTTAGCACTGCAATAAATGCGATAGCATTTGCTTCAATCGCTCTTGCAGAGAGACCGTCACCTACCACAATACAAACATAATACTGCTGTGGTTTTTTTGCATACTCTTTAATCAAGGCTTCTTTTGATAGATTTGAAAGCTGACGACCCAAATCTGGGCGTTTGAGATAAATTTCTTTATTAGCGGCATTACTTTGAACATGAAGAGTTTGAAGTTGCTTTTGCTGTAACTGTTCAGACAAGTAGGGAACATCCATATGTTGATAAACAGCATCTTTTGCTTGCGCATGAGACAACTGGAACTCAAGTAAGGCCCGTGTTGGGATACTGCAACCAGCACGCCCTAAAGCAATACGGGCATCAGTAAACTCTTTAAGTTTTTCCCACTGATCCTGATGGGTAGAGGACGGATATTGAATATCACGGTTCAGTTTCATGGTGTTCCCCCTAGTTCATGAGCAGACGAGAGAATTGGTCAGGCATGTGGTCTGCCCAACAAATTTGAGAGTTTTGCTGTTTAAAAATCCCTTGTTGTTCAAGCCAAGCGGAGAACTCAGGAGCGGGTTTTAAACCGAGGAGTTGTCTTAAATAGAGAGCATCATGGAATGAAGTGGTTTGATAGTTGAGCATGACATCGTCCGAACCTGGAATTCCCATAATGAAGTTAATGCCTGCAGCGCCAAATAGAGTAAGAAGCACATCCATATCGTTTTGGTCTGCATCGGCATGGTTGGTGTAACAAATGTCGCAGCCCATCGGTACTCCAAGCAACTTACCGCAGAAGTGATCTTCTAAACCTGCACGTATAATTTGTTTACCGTTAAATAGGTACTCGGGGCCAATAAAGCCGACGACTGTATTTACCAAAAGCGGGTTATATTTACGAGCCACTGCGTAGGCCCGAGTTTCTAAGGTTTGCTGGTCAACGCCGTGATGTGCATTGCTTGATAGGGCACTCCCTTGACCCGTTTCAAAGTACATAACGTTGTGTCCAATGGTTCCGCGCTTGAGTGCGAGTGTGGCTTCATATCCTTCTTGTAGTAAATCGAGTGAAATTCCAAATCCTTCGTTTGCCAGTTGGGTACCAGCGATTGATTGAAACATTAAATCAATTGGCACATTTTTTTCAGCAAGTTGAATGCCTGAGCTGATATGTGTGAGCACACAAGATTGCGTCGGAATTTGATATTCCTGAATAACATGATCAAGCAATTTCAGTAGCTCTGACAAATTATGCAGGTTATCCGTCGCTGGATTGATACCAATCACGGCGTCACCATTGCCATACATCAAACCATCTAAAATACTGGCTGAAATACCGAGCACATCATCGGTAGGGTGATTAGGTTGTAAACGGGTAGAAAGATGACCTTTTAAACCAATGGTGTTACGAAATTGGGTAATGACTTCACATTTGCTGGCGACATAAATCAAATCTTGATTGCGCATAATTTTGCTGACAGCAGCCACCATTTCTGGAGTTAAACCTGATGCTAAAGCTTTTAAGCTTTGGGCAGTTGCATCTTCTCCAAGTAACCAATTTCGAAAATCACCTACTGTAAAGTGTGAAATAGGGGCAAAGGCTGTTAAGTCATGTTCATCAATAATCAGACGCGTAATTTCATCAGATTCATAATCGACTACAACTTCATTTAAAAAGGTTTTCAGTGGCACATCGGCCAAAGTCATTTGTGCCGCAACATGTTCGGTTGCATCTCTGGCAGCTATACCTGCTAGCTCATCGCCTGAACGTAACGGTGTAGCTTTTGCCATCAAAGTTTTTAGGCCAGCAAAATGATACTGTTGATTGGCGACAATATTGCGATAACTCATAGTTGCATCCCTTTTTATAGTTCTTGTTCGGCAGCTTTAATATTTGCAAACTCTTCTTCTGGTGTACCTTTCACTAAATGATAGCGGCTGTAGAATAAGAAGTAAGCAATAAATACGACATAGATGCCGGCAGCAATAAACCAAACTTTCGGATTAACAACAAAACCTGCGACCACAGCAGCGACTGCTAAAATGAGTGCAATACTTGAGGTCACAATGCCACCTGGTGTTTTATAAGGGCGACGCATATCGGGTTTAGATAGACGTAATTTGATGTGGGATAAAAGGATCAACACATACGAAATAGTTGCGCCAAAAACCGCGATTAAAATCAGTGAATCGCCTTCTTTGGTAAGTGAAAGCAGGAACCCGATAATGCCCGGAATAATAATTGCGAGATAAGGGGCTTTATTTTTATTAGTTAACGAGAGTGACGTCGGTAAGTAGCCAGCTCGTGACAATGCAAAGATTTGACGCGAATAGGCATAGATAATTGAGAAGAAACTTGCGATTAAACCAGCTAAACCCACAAAGTTTACGAATGTCGCAAGCCAAGTGTTGGTGCCATAAACTTTCACTAAAGCATCTACCAGAGGGGCACCTGAGTTTTGTAAAGTACTTGCACCTGCTGCGCCTGCACCCAAGAACAAAATGAGCATAGCAAACGCGGTTAAGATGAGCATTGCACCGATTAAACCGCGTGGCAGAGATTTGGCTGGATCTTTTGCTTCTTCGGCTGCTAATGGAACACCTTCAACTGCAAGGAAAAACCAGATTGCAAAGGGAACCGCGGCCCAGATGCCCAAATAGCCATGAGGTAGAAAACGACTTGCACCAGTTGCTGTGCTAACGGGAATATCTAAAAGGTTTTGTGCACTAAAATGTGGGATCATTGCTGTAATAAACACAACAAGGGCAACAGCAGCGACTAGCGTAATGGCAAACATGATTTTCAAGGCTTCGCCGGCACCTTTGAGATGTATACCCATAAAAATGGCATAACAGGCGAGGTAAATCATCCAGCCATTAATCCCAAATAGAGATTCGCAATAACCGCCAATAAATACGGCAATAGCAGCAGGCGCAATGGCGTATTCAATTAAAATCGCCGTACCTGTTAAGTAGCCTCCGAAAGGACCAAAGGCAGCACGTGCAAAACTATAACCGCCACCTGCTGTCGGCATCATGGTAGACATTTCTGACATAGAAAGACATAGACATAAGTACATAAGCGCAGCGAGTGCCGTGGCAATGAACATTCCACCCCAACCACCTTGGGCAATACCAAAGTTCCAGCCGGCAAAATCACCCGATATCACATACGCTACGCCTAAACCAATCAGGAGTAACCAACCTACGGTACCTTGTTTAAGTTGACGCTGAGCAAAATATTCTGCTGATGAGACTTCTGCACTTGAAGAAATAACGGAAGCTGTTTCTGGTTGATTCATACAATACTCCTGCGAGTTGGTTTGTATGAATGAATGCAAAAGCAATGCCTAAATGATGTGCTTTAAATATTAGATGACGCTTTTTTATTCCGGATAGTAAAAATTTGAGAGCTGGCTGTACTAAATAAAAAAGCCAGCAATCTAAATTACTGGCTTTTTATACAATTACTGAGCTTGCTTCCTTCTAGCGTTGATAGCCTGGTATCAACTTGGTGCGAAACTTAGAAGAAGCCCATTGGTTTAGTTGAATAACTTACCAACAAGTTTTTAGTTTGTTGATAGTGATCTAGCATCATCTTATGGTTTTCACGACCAATACCAGACTTCTTGTAACCACCAAATGCAGCATGCGCAGGGTAGATGTTATAGCAGTTTGTCCAGACACGACCCGCCTCAATAGCGCGACCAGCACGGTAAGAAATATGGGCTGAACGTGACCAGACACCAGCACCTAGACCATACATGGTGTCATTGGCAATTTTGATTGCATCGTCAAAGTCTTTAAATGTTGTCACAGCAAGTACAGGTCCAAAAATTTCTTCTTGGAAGACTTGCATGCTGTTGTGGCCTTTAAAGATAGTCGGATCAACATAGAAACCGTCACCTACTTCTTTACGGCCACTACCACCAAGTAAGAGCTCTGCACCTTCTTCGCGGCCCGTATTAATACAACGTAAGATTTTCTCTTGTTGTTGTAAAGATGCTTGAGCACCAATCATAGTTTCAGTATCGAGAGGATGACCAGTTTTAATGCGTTTTACACGTTCAACGGCCAACTCTAAGAATTGATCAGCAATACTTTCTTGCACTAAAGCACGAGAAGGGCAAGTACATACTTCACCTTGGTTTAAGGCAAACATGGCAAAACCTTCAAGTGTTTTTTCTAAGAAGTCATCTTGTTTATCCATGATATCTTCAAAGAAAAGGTTCGGTGACTTACCACCAAGCTCTAACGTAACTGGAATAATATTTTCGGTCGCATATTGCATCACCATTTGTCCAGTTTGTGTTGACCCTGTGAATGCGATTTTTGCAATACGTGGGTTGGTAGCTAACGGGCGGCCGACTTCTGAACCGAAACCATTGACAATATTAAGTACACCCGGCGGTAAAATGTCTTGGATGAGTTCGGCAACCAGTAAAATACCCACTGGCGTTTGCTCAGCTGGCTTAATTACCACACAGTTCCCAGCCGCTAAAGCAGGAGCCAGCTTCCATGCAGCCATTAAAATCGGGAAGTTCCATGGAATGATTTGTCCGACCACACCTAGCGGTTCATGGAAATGATAAGCGATAGTATCTTCATCGATTTCAGAGATGCCGCCTTCTTGAGCACGAATACATCCAGCGAAATAACGGAAATGGTCGATTGCAAGTGGAAGGTCAGCGGCTAAAGTTTCACGGACTGCTTTACCGTTATCCCAAGTTTCTGCAACCGCAAGCATTTCAAGATTTGCTTCTAAACGATCGGCAATTTTTAAAAGTATATTTGAGCGTACCGTTGGAGATGCTTTATTCCATGTTGCTTTAGCTTTGTGCGCTGCATCTAGCGCGAGTTCAATGTCTTCGGCACTAGAGCGTGGAATACGTGTAAAGGCTTTTCCGTCAACGGGAGATACATTGTCAAAATACGCACCCTTTACAGGTGCGACCCATTCACCGCCAATAAAATTTTCATATTGTGATTTGAATTGAACTTTTGAGCCTGGTTGATTTGGATCGATATAGCGCATATAAATATTCCTTTGCTTTTTAGGACTAAAGACTAACAAGAACCCTGTCAGTAGGTACTTTCGTACTTTGTATAATTAGGATATAAAGAAGAAGGTTGGAGAAAGGTTGGAATAGAAATGTGGATATATAAGGAATTTACAAATGTTCACAAAAAAGGATTTATTGCAGCAACGGACGTTGATTGATCAACTGCGCACGCAAAATAGTCTCTCTCCTCAAAACGCTGCCAAACTCGGCCAAAGTATTGCAAGCTCATGGGAGCGATCAGCTTCTGCTGCGATTCCTAAAGAACGCTTTGCGGCTCCATTAGTCGAAAAAAAATCTGCTTCACAAAATGCTTTAGATATGGCTTTAAGTCAGTGTGGTGACGACTTACGTCATATTGCAGAGCAATCTTCAATGGTGATTGCTGTCGGTGATATAGGCAGTACTATTATTTGGACTGCGCCCAGTGCCCAAATGCAAAGTGCTGCTGAACGCGTGCATTTTGTACAAGGCGGGCAGTGGCGTGAAGAATTTGTCGGTACAAATGCCTTAGCTTTATCTTTAAAAACTCAACAATCAAGCTGTGTTTTTTCAAATGAACATTACATGGAGTCGATTCATGATTGGGTATGTTATGCCGCACCAATTATCGATCCATATTCAAAACAAACACTAGGTGTGGTTGATTTATCAACTACATGGAAGAATCATAATAGTTTAGGAATATTGGCTGCCGAACGTTGTGCATCCATTATTCAATCTGCTTTGCTAGAGCAGCAACGCCAACAATTACATATTCGGGCATTTTCGACGCCACAAGTTAAATTTAATGGTAAAAGTTTATTATTAACACCGCGGCAAATTGAAATTTTAACCATATTGGCACTATGTCCACATGGCTTAACTTTAGAACATCTTTATCAGGCACTCTATGGTGAGCGCAAAGTCAGCATGGGTACGCTTAAGGCTGAAATGTCTCAACTACGAGATATTTTAGGCGGTTTGCTTGGTTCACGCCCATATCGGCTACTTGTGCATGTTGAAGCCGATTTCTTACAAGCTGAACAAGCACTCGATGCAGGATATGCGGCTTCTGCTTTACAGCTTTATACCGGTGTTTTTCTGGCAAAAACCGAAAGTCCGTTTCTGTGTGCATGGCGCGACTGCCTTGAGTCACGCTTGAGCGATGCAATTTTTAAAACCCAAGAAACGGATTTATTACTCAAACATTTAGCTCATTTTCCCGAAGCAATCGATGCGGTAGAACGTCTTATGGAATTATTACCGAGTGAACATCCTGCGCATCAACTGCTGGTGAAATATATTGACTCGCCTAAGCTAAGTTAGGTGATTTTTTGATCCAGCCACTGGAATAGTTGTTGATAGACTTGATTCCGCACTGGCTGGGCCGAAAGGACTAAATCGTGTAAGCCATTGTGAATAGAGACAACCGAAACATCACCCTTTATTTTTTTACCGAATTTCGCAATGTCTTTAACATCTAAAATAACATCACTTTGGGTTGCATCTGGTCCCCATTTACGAGGATTTTTAGTTTGGTGCGAATGCATAATCAGTGCGGGGACGTTTAGCTTAACGCCGTGGTGAATTTCTTTTTGTGCTGTATGAATCGCATGTAGAAAGCTAAGTTGAACTGTAGGGGCAGAGGTCGGTTTCCAATCCAGGTTGAAGTCCCATTCACCCTTAAGTTGTTTGTGAAGACTGGTGGTGTACCATTTGTTAAGTTTGCTTGGAAATTTAACTTTAGGCAGATATTTTCCTACTCGACTGAGCATTGGAATACCAAATTTCTTTTCAACTAAACTTAAATTGAAGTCGTAAAACGGACTATTCGCCCATAGTGCTTTAATAAGTGGATGATCTGGATGATGAGTAGCATAAAGCGTTGCTGTCAAACCGCCAGTCGAATGACCTGCGAGTAATACTTGTGTATGTTTTTCTTGGCCAATGATCTCTAATGCTTGAGTAATTTCGGCATCATATTCATTTAAATCAAGCACATTGTAGAAAATTTGATGAGGCAACTTTGAGCGGCCATATTTTCTTAAATCGAGTGCATAGAAGTCATAGCCATGCGCATTGAATTGCTCGGCCATTTCAGTTTGAAAGAAATAATCTAAAAAACCATGAATATAAAGTACGGCTTTTTGAGTTGGCTGAGTGGCCTTTTTACGAACTAAGGTGGCTATAACTTTACCTTCATAATCATCTGGAAAGTTGAGTGTTAGCTGTTCGTAGCCGGCACCTAAAATATCTGGGGCATAATTGTGTTTAGCTGTAGATGTATTCATTTTTATCGAGCTATTGTCATTAAGTCATGTTGAGTATCCTTCAATGAAATGGGCAAATTGTCAATCAGGTTTAGAGAAGGTTGGAGTATAGGTTTTAAAAAAAGGGAATACCGCTGGAGCTAAGTATTCCCAAAAAGTAAGTCAACGGTCGGAGGGATTTGACTTACTACAGGAACATACCGTTACATCAGTATTAAAGAGCGGCTTTAAAAATCTCCACAACTTGTGCATGGTTTGCTTTACGAGGGTTGGTCAGCATACATGCATCTTTTTGAGCGTTATCGGCCATCACCGCGAGGTCTTCGGTTTTTACGCCAAGTTCTGTTAAGCCAGATGGGATACCAATTGAAGAAGACAGTTTACGGATGGCATCAATTGCAGCATATGCAGCTTCTGTTACGGTGAGACCTTGCGTATTTACACCCATTAACTCCGCGATTTTTGCATAACGATCTGGACAAGCAATTAAGTTAAATTCACAAACATGTGGTAGCAAGATTGCGTTACATACACCGTGAGGTAGGTTATAGAACCCGCCTAACTGGTGAGCCATTGCATGGACATAACCTAAAGATGCATTGTTAAATGCCATACCAGCCAAGTACTGTGCATAACTCATTGCATCACGTGCTTCAATGTTTTCACCATTTGCGACAGCAGGCTGTAACCATTGACTAATCATGGTGATTGCTTTTTCAGCACACGCATCGGTAATTGGGTTTGCCGCCGTAGACACATATGCTTCAACCGCATGGGTTAACGCATCCATACCAGTTGCTGCTGTTAAACCTGCTGGTTTTGCAATCATGAGTTTCGGGTCATCGATAGCAATAAGTGGGGTACAACGCCAGTCAACAATTGCCATTTTTACGTGAGTGTCTGTATTGGTAATAATACAGAAGCGAGTCATTTCAGATGCAGTACCTGCCGTTGTATTCACTGCAATCAGTGGTGTCATTGGTACTTTACTTTTATCGATGCCTTCGTAGTCACGAATATGACCACCACCTGCAGTGACCAAACCAATTCCTTTTGCACAGTCATGAGATGAACCACCGCCTAGCGAGACAATAAAGTCACACCCATTGTCGTTATAGGCTTTTACGCCATTGTGAACATTAATATCGGTTGGGTTAGGTTCCGCGCCCGGGAAAATATGGCTCGCTACGCCTGCTTCGGTTAAATAGCTTGCAATAAGATCTGCAACGCCAAATTTAAATAGCCCTTCATCGGTCACAATTAATGCTTTTTTTGCGCCGAGATTTTGTGCTTTTGTACCAATTTCTTTGGCACATCCTGGACCAAAGAGTGATACGCAAGGAATATAAAAACCGTTTGTTTGATCTGCAATATTTTTAAAAGCCATGGAGTGATTCCTTTTTCCATAAATCCATTGTTTGTTATTACAGGTGAGCCTCACCATGGGCTTAGTATTGTGATGTGTAGATTATTTTCCTACCTACCAAAAACCTACCAAATATTACTTAAGTTTTAATTGTTGATTTTTAATGACTTTATATAAAATTTGGCGCATTCATTTAATTTTTTCGGGAAAATCGTTAAGCTATGGGCTGTTGAAGATGTACATATGAGATTATGAAACAGGAAACTGCACTTAAACTGCTCAAAGCAGGTGAAAATGTTTTTTTAACCGGTTCGGCTGGTGCAGGGAAAACCTATACACTCAATCAGTACATTCAATATCTAAAAGCACGTAAAGTGCCTGTAGCGATTACAGCATCGACAGGTATTGCTGCAACGCATATGAACGGTATGACCATTCATACGTGGGCGGGCATCGGCATTAAAGATCAGTTAACTGACGACGATCTAAAACGTATGAAAGAGCGTAAATATCTCAAGGAACACCTTGAAAATGCGCAAGTTCTCGTCATTGATGAAATCTCGATGCTACATGCGAAGCAGCTCAATCTGGTCAATCAGGTTTTAAAATATTTTAAAGAAAGTGATGAAGCTTTTGGTGGCATTCAAGTGATTGTGGCTGGAGACTTTTTTCAGTTGCCACCTGTAGGCCGTAATGGTGAAGCCAACCGTGACAAATTCTGTTTTATGTCAGATGCATGGGTCGAAGCTAAATTCCGCGTATGCTATTTAACAGAACAGCACCGTCAAGACGATGAAATTTTAAATCAGATTTTAAATGCCATCCGTGCGCAAAGTATTCAAGCTGAACATTTGCAAGCTTTACATCAATCACGTGCACATGACATTGGTGAGACATTTACTCGTCTTTATACGCACAATATGGATGTCGACAATATCAATTATCAGCACTTAAATGAAATTGATAATGAAGGACATCAATTTAATGCAGTTTTAGATGGTAATGAAAAACTATTAGAAACTTTAAAATCCTCAGTTCGTGCACCAGAAGAACTTACTTTGAAAAAGCATGCCAAAGTCATGTTTGTAAAAAACAACTTTGATATGGGTTATATCAACGGAAGTTTAGGTGAGGTGATCGGTTTTGAAGAAGATGACGAAAACGGGTTATTACCAAAAGTAAAATTAACTGACGGTACAACTTTGCTGGTCGCACCGGAAACATGGTCAATTGAAAATGAAGCCGGAAAAGTCATTGCAAGTTTCCAGCAAATTCCACTTCGTTTAGCTTGGGCGATTACCATTCATAAAAGCCAAGGTATGACTTTGGAGGCTGCTGAAATTAACCTGATGCATACCTTTGAAAAAGGGCAAGGTTATGTTGCGCTCTCACGTTTGAAATCTTTAACAGGATTAAAATTATTAGGATTTAATGAGCAGGCCTTAGAGCTAGATAGTCTTGCTGTAAAAGCTGATCGCCGTTTTCAGGAGTTATCGGCTGAAGCGGAAGATAATTTTGCTGATGTCGATTTAACCGCCCAGCACAAAGCCTTTATCCGTCACTGTGGCGGCACCTTAAATGAAACCGAGATTTCTCGTAATGAGAAGAAACTCGCAAAAGGTGGTAAGCAAAATTATGCTACGGCAACGCTAGACGAGACACGTGTCTTGTTTGAAGAAGGTTACGAAATTGAAGATATCGCGCATGAACGTGGTCTAACACCAGCAACTATTATTAATCACTTGGCTCGACTGCATAAAGAGCAAAAACTAGATATTTCGGTTGCTCACCCAGGTGAAGAAGTGGTCGAAGAAGTCCGTAAAATTTATAAGAAGTTGAAAAAGCGTCAAAATCCAGATCATTTTTCTGATGATGGTTCGATCAAACTAAGACCAATTGTTGAAGCAACTAGCCCTCGAATGGGATATGATCAAGTTCGATTAGCTTTATTATTTATTGAATAAAGTTCAATGGGCTTAATGACTTATTATATAAATTGAGGTGGCTATGCCGCACGTTGTAGTTGATTATTCAGATAACTTAACTGGACTAAATGCAAAACAATTACTTGAAGAAATTAATACCACGCTGATTGAAACAGAGTTGTTTAGTCCAGAAGACATCAAAAGCCGTGCACGTAAAGATGAAGTTTTTCTGATTGGCTTAGGGGTTGATCAAGCCTATATCCATGTAAAAGCCTATATTTTGTCGGGAAGAACTGCTGAACAAAAACAGCTTGTGGGTGAGCAGTTATTAGCGGCGCTCAGCAACAAAAAATATCTACCACAAGAGTTTAATAAAGAAATTCAATTGTGTGTTGAGCTTATCGACATGCCAAGAGACGATTATTTTAAGCAAGTTGTATAATTCTAAAAAACGCAATTTCGATCAAGAATAGCGATGAGCACTATGTAAAAGTAGTGCTATCGAATGAACAGACATGAATGTATGGCTGTATATACACAAAAGCTGCAACTGGTTTGCGATTATATTCAAAGACATCTAGATGAAGACCTAGATGTTGATCGATTGAGTCAGATCGCAGCTTTATCTAAGTTCCATTTTCATCGCATTTTTGCCATTCATATTGGTTTAAATGTGATGAAGTTTATTCAACTTTCTCGTTTAAAGCGGGCCTCTTTTCAATTGGCTTTTGAACCTGATCTCAAGATTGTTGAGATTGCATTACAAGCAGGATTTGATAGTCCAGAGGCATTTACTCGTGCATTTAAGCGTTCATTTGATCAAACTCCTCGAGCTTTTAGAGATAAACCGGACTGGGAATCTTGGCATCAGAAGTTTGTTTTTACGATTCCGAAAAGTGAGTTAAAAATGAATGTAAATATTGTTGAGCGACCTGCTGAAAAGATTGCGTATTTATCGCATTTAGGAAGCCCTGATAAAGTCTTTGAAACGGCTGCACGTTTTATTGCTTGGCGCAAAGAAACAGGTTTGTCACCAGTGACCAAGTCTAGAACTTATGGTATTCCTTTTGCTGACCCTGAACAGACTCTATCTGATGAGTTTCGATTTGATATTGCCGGTTCAATTGAAAAGGCTGTACCTGAAAATACTTACGGTGTACAGACAGGTGAAATTCCTGCGGGGCGTTATGCAACCGTAAGACATTTGGGTAGCCATGACCAGATTAAAGATAGCGTCTATTACATCTTTAGAAACTGGTTACCTGAGCAACCAGAAGAGGCAGGGGATTATCCGGTTTTCTTTCACTATCATAACTTTGTGCATGATGTGAATGAATGTGACCTTGTGACAGATATCTACTTACTTTTAAAGTGAGTCTAGTGTCATTCAGGCATAACTTAGGTTATGCCTGTTTATTTAAAAGTTTGATATCTGCATATTGCTCAATCAGGTTAGCATCTAGCATATGGATATAATCCATAAATATGCTACTAAAACTACCCATCGTTTGTGCTTGATTTGCAGCAAGTTTACCTGCAATTGCAAAATGAATATGAGCTGAAAGAGCTGCAATAGTTGGTGTTGTCACAGCGCTATAGGCTGCAATTAATGCACCCAAAGCGCAGCCAGTTGCGGTAATTTTGGGTTGTAACGGGCTTCCACCATTTACTTGAATCACAGCATCTATTTCGTTAGATAAAATGTAATCTGATTCACCTGAAATAGCGATACAGCTTGCATGTGTTAAGAGTGAAAAAGCTTGTTGATAAGCTTGGTCACTGCTTAAAGTGCTGTCTACACCTTTTGATTGAACCTGATTGCCTGCAAGCGTGCTAATTTCTGAGGCATTACCACGTATAACGTTTGGTTTGAACTGCAAAAGCTCGTCTGTCATTTGACTGCGCCAAGCTAAAATTGGTCCGTAGCCCACCGGATCGAGTACCCACGGTACTTCATTAAGCTGTGCGGTCTTAGCAGAGATTTGTATGGCTTGCATTTGCTCTGAAGTCGGTGTACCCAAATTAATGCTTAAAGCCGATGAAATTTTGGTAAAGCTTTCTGCTTCATAAGGATTATCAATCATGGCAGGTGAAGCACCGGAAGCGAGTAACACATTGGCTGTATAGTTGGCAGCAACGCTGTTGGTAATACATTGCACAAGAGGCGTTTTTGCCTGCATGTTTTGCCAAGCTTCAATCACCTGTTCAATGAGGTTGGATGTCGAAGTCATCTGATAATCCTTATTAAGCCAGAGATAAGAAATTTAACGTGTAAAATAGTGATCTTGATGTTTACAGTTTTGGCAAATCAACGACACATAATCTGCTGCATCATAGTCAACACTTAGATCATTTGAACCACAGTACATACAACGTTTAACCGAGTAAAAGTTTAACCGAGGTTCGATTTTTCGCCATGCTTTCCATACAGGTTGTACAAAAATCTGTTCGTCATAACCTAAAAAGCGGTTAAACAATATGTGGCTCATTTTACTGTAAGGAATATTGTAAGGACGTGGCAACATTGAAGTTTCCCACTTTTCAGCCAAAGCCCGTTCCCGATATTGCTCTAAAGTTTTCTTTAATAAATTGGTGTTAATAAACTTTTCATTTCGTGGCTGTAGCGCCTTTTGTTTATAAAGGTATTCAAGTGCAGTCTGAATAAGATAATAAATTTGTCCAATTGCCAATGAGTCCATTAAACGGTAGCAAAAGGCTTGAAAATTAGAGCTTCCTGCAATTTGGATACCCCAAGTTCGGCAGTAGAACTGAGTGAACTGAATAATTTCTTGGTAGAGCACCTGAAACAGCACATCTTTCACTTCATCGGCACTACGAAATGGAATACCAAGACTTAGGTTTTCATAGAACCAGTGGCGTAGTTGCTGAGCTACACTAAATAAACTTGGGTCGTTATAACCATCTAGACGAATATTTAAATAAAAGCACTGTGGTTCATCGGTTTGATCTTGTGCATTTAAAATCCCATCTTTATGAAGCTGTTTAATCAGATGGCTTTGGAACATCCAGTTGGGGGTAATCGGCTGATATTTTATTTGGTCCCAATGAATGTATTCGTCATGTGCAATGTCATCACGAGCATAGTCATCAAGTAGGCTTAGTAAAAAAAGTTTATGTAAAAAACTCAGTTGTTCCAGACTGCGTTGTGGTTGGTCTTTTGATTTAAATTGGCGTTGTTCTTGTAGGCGGGGTTGCTGTAAAAGTTTCTTTCTTTGTTTTGTGCATTGATCACAGTGGCACGTCATTTTCGTGTCTTTAAATACACGATGTTGGCAATGGCTACATTCATGAAATTGAACGTCTTGCTCAAATTGTTCGGCATCTACCCAATACATCGACGCTTGGCAGAGAGGGCAATGGCTACTTTCATCTAGCTGTTTTTGTAGAATTTGTAAGGCCATTTCGCTCCGAACATTTAAATTAATCATGACTGACCTATTATACACAGCCGCATTGCCGATAGCTGTGATTGTCTTTTTGTTTGGTGCAAAAATAGAAAACCTAAAGTCTTTGTTTTGACTTTAGGTTTTCATAAGAGGTTAAAAGTTAAGATTAAACAGGGCACGGTAAGGTCTCATCATTTTGTCCAAGTTTTTTGGCATTGATAAGTGCCTGCACTTTTTTACTTGGTAATTTCACTTTACCTAAGGCGTCATAAGTATTAACGATAGTGGTTACCTCCTGAGCAGTCATTGAAATACCTTCGGCAGACAAGAACACGGCAATCACATGATGGTCGAGTCCTGCTGCATCTAGATCATGAATCGCTTTAATATTTTCTAATCGATGTAAATAAGTTTTTAATTCCATAGTGAGTTCCTCTTGTTCTGATTGAAATACTTATACTGGTATATTTGATAAGGCAAGAACCATGCCCAAAATGTAAGCAGCTCCTCAAAAATGTTAAAAGCGAAAGTAGTTTTATTTTTATTGTATAGATTGATTATATAAGCAGCGATTATCGTAATTTTGGTCTAATCTGTGCTAATAAAAGACGATTCTAATTTGAAATGTATAAATGAAGTCCCATTAATTTTATAAAGGTAAACAAACATAGTATGTATGAATGTATATGATCAAATTCATAAAATTCGTACTACGGTTTCCGAAAAGTATATAAGGAATAAAGATGAATATTGCGGCGCAGCCTCCAGTTCAGGCAGATCAAACAGTTTATTTAAAAGATTATCAAAAACCTGCGTTCTTGGTTGAATCAATTAATCTTGATATTCAAGTCTATGACGATAAAACAATTGTTGATTCAACATTGGTCATGAAGCGTCAAACTGCCGGAGACTTGGTGCTATTGGGCCGTGATCTTGAGTTGCAATCTATTCAGCTCAATGGACAAGATCTTACTCCTGCACAATATTCACTCGATAGTGAACAACTGGTGATCACTGATGCACCAGATGAAGTCATTTTACAAACTCAAGTTATTATTCACCCTGAAACCAACACTCAGCTTGAAGGTTTATATAAAGCTGGTGACTTGTTTGTAACGCAAAATGAGCCTGAAGGTTTCCGCAAAATTACCTTCTATCCAGACCGTCCAGACGTACTTTCAGTTTTTACTACACGTGTAGAAGCAGACAAAAAATATCCGGTATTACTTGCTAACGGTAACTTGCTTGAAACAGGTGAAGTTGGTGAAAACCGTCACTTTGCGATCTGGCAAGACCCGACTAAAAAGCCAAGTTATTTGTTTGCTTGTGTGATTGGTGATTTAGCTGTTCTTAAAGACCGATATACCACTTCAGAAGGGCGTGATGTCGCTTTAGAAATCTATGCGATTGAGAAAGATATTCCAAAATGCCATATCGCGATGGAAGCATTAAAGCATTCTATGCGTTGGGATGAAGAACACTACGGCCGTGCTTATGATCTCGACAACTATATGATTGTGGCGGTGAGCCAGTTCAACATGGGTGCAATGGAAAATAAAGGTTTAAATATCTTTAATACCTCATGTGTACTTGCCGATGAAGAATATACAACTGACGCAGCGATTATGCGTGTACAGTCTGTGATTGCCCATGAATATTTCCACAACTGGACAGGGAACCGTATTACTTGCCGTGACTGGTTCCAGTTGTGCTTAAAAGAAGGTTTAACTGTATTCCGTGATCAATCTTTCTCGGAAGATTTACAATCTGCTGCGGTTCAACGTATTGACGATGTCGCTGTTCTTAAATCGCATCAATTCCCAGAAGATGCAGGTCCATTGTCGCACCCTCCACGCCCAGACCACTTTGTAGAAATTAATAACTTCTATACAGCGACTGTTTATGAAAAAGGTGCGGAAATTAACCGCATGATGTCGACATTACTAGGTAAAGAAAAATTCCGTCAGGGAACGGATGAATATTTCCGCCGTCATGATGGACAAGCCGTAACTGTAGAAGACTGGGTTGCAGCATTGTCAGCAGGTTCAGGTGTCGATTTATCTGCATTCTTAACTTGGTATAACCAACCAGGTACACCAAAGCTTGAAGCGAAAGGTGAGTATGATGCAGCAGCACAAACTTACCGTTTAAGTTTTAAACAAAGCCTAAAAGCACATCCTAAATATCCAAACTTAAAAGCTGTTCCGATTCCTGTAGCGTTGGCGCTATTTAATGCTAAAACAGGTGAGCAATATACACTTCATAGCGACAGCCTATTTGTAAATGGTGTTAAAGATGGCGTGTATTTGTTTGACCAAGATGAAGCTACTATCGAGTTTACAGGTGTGACTGAGCAACCAGTTGCATCGCTATTACGTAACTTCTCTGCACCTGTAAATCTGATATTCGATTACAGTGATGAAGAATTAGCATTCTTGATTCAGCATGAAACAAATGGTTTTAACCAATGGCAAGCAACACAAACCTTGCTTGAACGTATTTTGTTAGAAGATCACTCTGCGGATACTTATATTCAAGCTATTCAAAGTACATTGCCTGATTTAGTTGGTCGTGATCCACTTTTAGCATCCCGTTTATTTGATGTACCAACTGAAGGTTATTTGGGTAGTCGTATTGATCAAAACTATGCACCAGCCGATATTCATGTAAAACGTGAAGCCTTGCTGAATCGTTTAGCACAAGATTTGGGTTCATTCTGGAAAGAGACTTACCTTACCCTGGACCCAGACTTGCAAAAAGAATTTTCTTTAGCGATGGGTGTACGTGCATTAAAGAACATTATGCTTATGATGATGGCGCGACAGGGCGACCAAAGTGCGTTTGAATTGGCTTACGAGCAATATCAAAGCACAGGCAATATGTCTGAACGTTTAGGTGCGCTACGTGTACTAGTGTGGCAAAATGCGCCTCAAGCACAAGAAGCCCTTGCTGATTTCTATAATCGCTTTAAAGACGAAGCATTGTCTTTAGACCAATGGTTTATGATTCAGGCAGCAAACCCAAATGCGACAGTTGAGACAATTGAGTACTTAACTCAACATCCTGATTATGACTTAACTACGCCAAACCGTATTCGCGCCGTGAGTGGTGGTTTGTCAAATAACCCTGAAAATACTTGGGGCTTTGGTGTGGCTCACTTTATTCATCTTGCAGAATATCTGGACGAGAAAAACCCGATTTTAGGTTCACGCTTATTACAAGTGTTATCTCGTTGGTATACGCTTGCAGAACCTCAGCGCACTCAAGTGCAACTGGCTTTACAAGCCTTGCAGCCTAAAGTGAAATCTAAAAATGTTTCTGAAACTTTAAATAGTATGTTGAGTATTTAATTATTTAAATATACTTAATAAAGGCCTCTTAAGAGGCCTTTATTTTTATATAAATTTCATAATAAAGAGTGTTCGATATTACCCATCATAAAAATTAGAATTATATACGCTCTATAATTTATTTTAGTTAAAGTGAGTTTTTAATGATTTATTTTAAATATATCTTTTAATGTGACAAAAAATAGTATAGTTAAATTTTAATCCTTATGGTTTTTATCTAAAAGACCTAAATTTTTGACATATTTATTTAAAATTTAGGAAATAAATTTTAATAGTAATTTATTAATTTTAAATAATTCAAATTCTTGTAATTTTGATTGTTAACTTTTGTTAATGTTTTGTTAGTTGGTGTAATGGTATTTTATTAAATAGAAATAAAAATAAAAACATACTCATACATTTTAATTATTTTTATGTATGATGACTAAAATAGGATAAAAAATAAGCTTTAAAAGAGCAGTCAAATAAAAATGATTGTAAGGATAAGAGTTAATTTTTTTATATCTATTAATTCGACAATTTAGTTTAAAAGGTTTTAGACATGAAAAAGACTTTTTTTTATTTATCGGCAATTGCTGTAGGATTATTTTCTTTTAATGCAGCAAACGCCGCTACAGCAACGGGGACATTAACTGTTAAGGCGACAGTAACAAATAGTTGTGTCCTGAATACATCTGCAACAGGTACAACCACAAATGCTGTTTTGGACTTTGGTACTTTAAGCTCTCTCGCAACTAACGAAGATGCTGATACCACGACGACCGGAGGTACCTCAATTAAAGTCCTTTGTAACAATACTGTGCCATGGACTCTAGCTTTCGATGGCGGCAAAAATGCTCAAACGACCCAACGTCGTATGATTGGTGGTGCAACAAGTAATGAATATATCCCTTATAACTTATATTCAGATACAGGACGTGCTACTGCAATTGGAATTGCTACAACCGCTTATAGTGGTACAGGGAGTGGTGCGGTACAAACAGTAAACGTATATGGTCGTATTCCTGCTGGTTCAGCGTTGCCAAGTGCGGGTAGCTATGTTGATACGGTGACAATAACGGTAACTTATTAATTTGTATAAATTAGAAAAACTGTTAGCCCTTTTGAAAGGGCTAATATATTAAAAGATATATATTTGAGTAAAACATGAAAAAAAATATTTTTATTATTACGGGATTATTCTTATCTTTATCTACCATTATTAACGCAGCTACAATCCGTCTTTCACCAGTAACAGTGGAAATTTTAAGCCATCAGAAAGCATCTTCAATTAGTTTATATAATCAGTCAAATGAAAGTGCTGATTTACAGGTACGTATATTTGAATGGACTCAAAATAATGGGCAAGATCAATTAACGCCTACAGATGAAATCAATATTAGTCCACCTTTTTTAAAGCTAAAGCCTAATGAGTCTTATAATTTACGGGTAGTTAGAATTAATCCAGAGCCTATTTCTGGTGAAAAAACTTACCGTATTATTATTGATGAATTACCCAAACCTGTTGATAGCCGAAAAGCTTCTCAAGGTGTAAATGTATTGCTTCGTTCGTCATTACCTGTATTTGTTGTCAATAAAGATGCGATTACTCAACTAAATTGGAAAATTGATACTCATCAAAAAGAACCTTCCCTAAATATTAATAATGTTGGGAATCGACATGCACTGTTAAATGATTTAACCCTTGTAGATAACACAGAGAATAAGAGTTATCCGATTAAGGTAAATACAGTGAATGGCTATATTCTTGCAAAGCAAGCAAAAAGTTATTCAATTAGTAATTTTACATATCAGCCAAATCATAAATATAGTATTTCTCTGACAGTAAATGGTAAGAAAACCACACTTTAAGAGGCTTATATGAAATATATTATAGGTGTCTTATGTGTTGCGTACTTTCCAGCGCATTCATTTGCTGAACAATTAGTAGATCATACGAATACTTTGATTCCAAGTGTTCCTGAATCTATAGATGGCAATAATAAATATACGCAGGAAAAGACAAATGGACAGGAGCAAAATCTTAATTTTATTCAGTTATTTTTAAATATTTCTATTAACTCTAATCCTTCAGAAGATTTGTTTTCCGTAAAACAATCTAAGGACGGAAAGTTATATATTCGTTCTGGCGACTTAAAAACGCTAAGAGTGAAAATGGATGAGCATATTCCAGATAGCCAATGGGTATGTATTAATGAACTTAAAGGAATCCAGTTTAAATATCTGGAAAATGAGCAATCTTTAAACTTACAAGTTCCTTCGAGCATGTTGAGTGACTATTCTGTTGACTTAAATGGTCAATCGACTACAAACACTAACTTGCTGAAAATGAAACCCTTAAATGCTGCAATCCTGAACTACAGCCTGTACCACACTATAACCAATGATGAGAGTATTTTCTCAGGTTCAGCTGAAGGAATTTTTAATAGTGCACTCGGTAACTTTTCATCAGGCGTTTTATATAACGGTAGTAATGAAACGAGCTATAGCCATGAGAAGTGGGTGCGTCTGGAAAGTAAATGGCAATATGTAGACCCTGAAAAAGTCAGGATATATACCCTAGGTGACTTTATTTCTAACAGCTCGGACTGGGGCAGTAGTGTGCGTCTTGCCGGTTTGCAGTGGTCGAGTGCCTATACCCAGCGTGGTGATATTGTTACCTCGGCGTTGCCGCAATTTTCCGGTTCGGCGGCACTGCCTTCAACACTGGACTTATACGTTAACCAGCAAAAGATTTATTCAGGCCTTGTTCCGTCAGGCCCATTTGACATTAAACAGCTGCCGTTTATTTCAGGAAATGAAGTCACACTGGTGACGACTGATGCCACAGGTCAGCAAATCATTACTAAAAAGCCTTACTACTTTTCATCGAAGATTCTGGCAAAAGGCATAAATGAGTTTTCAGTAGATGTTGGGGTTCCACGCTATAACTATGGGCTGTACTCAAACGATTATGATGATGCCACCTTTGCCTCTGGTGCAATTCGTTATGGTTATAGCAATTCACTAACCTTAAGTGGGGGTGTGGAAGCCTCAACAGATGGTCTTTCCAACGTAGGAACAGGTTTCGCCAAGAATTTGTTTGGTGTGGGGGTGATTAATGCCGATATTGCCGCCAGTCAGTATAAGGATGAAAACGGCTATTCGGCTCTGGTCGGTTTAGAAGGGCGTATTAGCAAGAACATTTCATTTAACACCAGTTACCGCAAAGTATTTGATAACTACTTTGATCTGGCCCGTGTGTCTCAAATCCGATATTTAAAAGAAAACCAGATTAGTGCTGAGCCACAAAACTATCTTAGCTATAGCGCGCTGGCAGATGAGATTATTAGGGCAGGGATCAACTATAACTTTTATGCAGGCTATGGTGTTTATGTCGGTTATAACCAGATCAAGTACAGTGATAACTCGTATAAGTTACTGTCTGCCAACTTAAGTGGAAGTTTAAACAAGAACTGGGGTTTTTATAGTTCAGCTTATAAAGATTATGAAAACCATAAGGACTATGGTATTTACTTTGCGCTACGCTATACGCCATCTACCAGAACTAATGCGATTACAAGCGTATCTAGCGATAGTGGCAGGCTGACTTACCGACAAGAAGTATTTGTTTTATCGGAACCAAAAATTAATTCATTTGGATGGGGTGGATATGTAGAGCGAGATCAGGATGCGCATACTAACAATGCATCGATCTATGGTTCTTATCGAGCAAGGGCTGCGTATCTGACAGGTCGTTATAACCGAATTGGGGATAATGACCAAGTGGCACTTTCAGCGACAGGATCGTTGGTTGCGGCGGCAGGACGTATATTTGCGGCCAATGAAATAGGGGATGGTTATGCTGTTGTCACCAATGCCGGACCGCAAAGCCAAATTATAAATGGTGGGATAAATCTAGGAACAACTGACAAGTCTGGAAGATTTCTTATTCCTAGTCTTATGCCATATAGAGAGAACCATATTTATTTAGATCCATCATATCTTCCTTTAAATTGGAATGTTAAATCTACAGATCAAAAAACAGTAGTAGGCTATCGCCAAGGGACTTTAGTCGACTTTGGTGCTCATCAGGTTATTTCAGGTTTAGTGAGAGTGGTTGATAAAAACAACTCACCATTATTACCAGGCTATAGCGTTCGAATTAATGGACAGCAAGATGCTGTAGTGGGCTACGATGGTGAAGTATTCGTTCCAAACTTATTAAGACAAAACAAACTTGAAGTAGATCTTCTCGATCATGGTTCATGCCAGGTTAACTTCACTTATAACAGTAATCAGTACTCAACTAAAAAATTGGGACCTTATATATGTCAGTAAATAGTATTAATAAGGCTCAAAGAGAGAGCTATAAAAAATTTTCATTGTCTTTAAAATATTTTATAGGTATTTGCTTATTTTATATCGTTTATGCATTTTTTAGTCCATCACATGCTGCTTGTACGGTAGCTGGAACGACCAATAATACGTTTACCTACACGGCAGCAAATATTAATAGTGATGCAACGGTAAACTTTTCAGGAACAATTACTTGTACGAATGGAGGGATAATACCTCAGATCTCTCCGTTTATGTGTATGAAGACCGTATTTACAGGAGCAACCACTGCGAATAATAACGTGACCTTACCCTATACGGTTACTGCAACTGTAGGTGGAGCAGGTTCTTCTACCACCAACCAAACCTCCAATGTTTGGTATGGTCCAGTGGTAACTATCGCTTCAAACAATGTTCTTAGCTATTCGGTAAATGTGAAGGTACCCGCACGTACAGGATCACTAATTGCTTATCCTCAAGGAACGTATACAGCTACAGTTCAACTATTTTGGGATATGGATCTTCTATCAGTGTTATGTTTAGGTGATTTACTCAGCTGGGACTCTGGAAGTGTAATTTTAACAGCAAATTTTGTAGTGCCAACACTTTGCCAATTAAACTCAACCTCGAATGTAGATTTTGGCAATATTAATGATATTGGCACGGCTAGTCGTGATTACACAACACAAGGTGCTGTAAATACGACATGTAACTATGGAACGCCTTATACGATTTATTTGGGGGATGGCAATAACCGTATAAGCGGAGGGTTCAGGCGTATGGCCAATAGTAATAATGAGTTTATTCCCTACCAGTTATATAAAGATGCTGCTTATAGTTCGGTGTGGGATGCTACGGGTGGAGTATCTAGTATTGGTGGCACAGGTGGAGTGTCTGGTACTGGAACAGGTAATGCTCAAACGACTACAGTTTATGGAAAAATTCCGCAAGGTACTACGATTGCAAGTAGACCTGGTAGTTACTCCGATAATGTGGTTGTTACAGTGACTTATTAATTATTTTAAAGCTATATGGGAGGCTCTTTTATGACAGAGCTTCTTATAATTAAAATTGTATTGGTTAGAAATTGCTAAAATATAAATAATACAAATCAAATAATTCTTAGCTTTTAAAACTTGAAGGTCATCAAAAATGGTTTGACTTAAAAAGGTATTCTGTATATTTATTGATTAGTTCCAAAAAAGAACTGGCAAGTAAAACAGGCAATTAAAAAATAAAGGTGAATAAATGTCAGATATTATTTTGCATCAGTGGGAAATTTCTCCATTTTGTCAAAAAATTTCAAGGGCTTTGAAATTTAAGGGTATCCCATTTGATACAGTAAACTATAACGGCATTCTTGGTGCCAAAGTTCCTTTGCTGAGTAAAGTGGGGAAAGTACCCGTTATTGATGATAAAGGGCAACGTATACAAGACAGTACCCGTATTGCTCGTTATTTAGATGAAGCCTATCCAGATACACCGCGACTTTATCCCGAAGATCCAAATCAAAAAGCACTTGCCGAACTGTGGGAAGACTGGGCAGATGAGTCTCTTTATTTTTATGAGGTGTATTTAAGAGTAAATGATTCGGAAGCTTTAGAGGAAGCCATCCGTATTAGTAGTATTGGTCGCCCAGCGTATGAAAAGCCGATGGTGAAAGCTTTTATTTTAGCCGAATTAAAAACACAGCTTTTCTTTCAGGGCTTGGGCCGAATGAAAGCCGAAGATGTTGAAGCAGAGTTTATTAAACACTTAGACCGTATTGAGCAGGTTTTATCACAAAGCGAATGGTTGGTTGGAGATAACCAGACGATTGCAGACATTGCCGTGGTTGCTCAACTTGGTGAAGTCGTTCGAACAAGTAAAAAGTTTAGTAAAGAAATTTTGAATCGTCCGTTTATTGCTTTATGGTATAAAAAACAAACAGGGTGAAACGGCTATGTCATTAGAACCACCGAATAAAACACGAGATTGTGCAGTTGTTATTGGTGTCGGGGCTTCGCAGGGGATCGGAGCAGCCGTTTGTCATCGTTTTGCAAGAGAAGGATTAAAAGTTTACGTTGCTGGGCGAACTTTCCAGAAAATTGAAGCAGTCGCGGCCGAAATCCATGCAAAGGGTGGTGAAGCTACCGCATTTCGTTTAGATGCCGAAGATATACATCAAGTACAGGCCCTATTTGACACCGTTACTAGTCAAAACGAACGTATTACTGCTGTTATTCATAATGTTGGGGGAAATATTCCCTCAATTTTTTTACGCAGCCCGCTATCGTTTTTTAATGATATGTGGCAATCCACATTTTTATCAGCTTATTTGGTTTCTCAAAGCTGCCTAAAAATTTTTAAAGAACAAAATCACGGCACACTTATTTTTACTGGGGCGAGTGCTTCTTTACGTGGAAAACCGTTTTTCGCTGCTTTTACCATGGGTAAATCTGCCTTGCGAGCTTATGCATTAAATCTAGCTCAAATTTATAAAACACAAGGCATTCATATTGCTCATGTCATTATTGATGGAATGGTAAATGGTGACAGAATTAATAAAGCTTTATTTGGGCTAGGCCGTTTGGCGCGTCTTACACGTGGAACAGGCGGGCTTAATCTTGATGCAATAGTAGAAAACTATTGGATGCTCTACCTGCAAAGCCCTGAACTTTGGACACATGAGTTAGATTTACGCCCATACCAAGAAAAATTTTGAGAGACTCATATGCTAAAAACAATATTTCAGAAGTTTCAAAAAAAGCAGGGCTGTGTTGTGGTTGCCGGCCATGATATAGAACTACTTAATCATGACTTTGTAATTTTGGATAAAAATCATCAAGCTCCATTACATGTTTATCAAGTCATACATGATTCTACTGTTCAGAACATACAAGTAAGTTACGTAAATGATGGCATGACGAGTGTGCGCTTAAACTTGATAAAAACTAAGCATTTAAAAAGTCTGCTGAAATATATAACAGAGCATTGTCATACCATTGAGTTATGTGTGTTTCAGCCAAATTTTTCATCAGCGCCAAATATCGAAGCTTTATCTTTAGAAGAAATTGAACACAGTTGGCAGACCACAGGTTTAAGTGCAGTGAACGTGTCACAGTTCGTACTGAAACCTATGTTAAAGCAGCAGCGGGGTACAGTGATTTTTCTTGGAGCGCCATCTCATCATTCGGCTCATCACGATGTATTAAGTCAAAGTATGTTTGCGAGTATACGAGCGTTATCACAGTCGATGGCAAGAGAGTTTCAACCCAAAGGTATACACGTGGCGTATTGTATGGTGGAAAAATGGGAGGGACAAAACCCGCACTTTATTTCATCGGTTAAACAAGTGTGCCAGCACATCTATCACCAATCTGATTCTGCATGGAGCCAAGAGCTCAGCGTATCGTGAGATTTTACTTTCGAGTGTTCTTAAAATAGAGTACTGCTTTGGAATGACAGCACAACAATAATTTCTACAGGTACTCAAATGTTAAATATTAAGTATGCTCAACAAACGGTTAAAGTGGCGACTGCAGTGGCAACTTTGATGTGCTTTTCTTCACTGGCACAAGCTTATCAATATGAGCAAACAGCACGTTTAATTAACGAACGTTTATCTTATATGAAAGATGTCGCAGGCTATAAAGCAGAGCAGCATTTACCGATTGAAGATTTAACACAAGAAAAGAAGGTACTCGACCAATCACTTTCTGCGGCCGAATCTTTTGGACTGAACAGTGAAACAGTAAAGCCATTTATAGTGGCGCAAATGGATGTAGCTAAAGCAATTCAATATCGTTATCGTGCGGACTGGTTGTCTAGCCCTGAAACCAACTGGAAGCCTCAAGACTTAAGTGAAGTGCGTTTAAAAATTAGTTCTTTAAACACCGAACTTCTAAAAAATATTGCCTATGAACTTAAGAAAAATAATAACAAGGCGCCTCATGGCTGTAGCTATATGTGGCCAGTTCAGCACCCTCAACTTAAAGAAGCCGATAAAAAGGCTTTATGTGTAACATTGAATAAAATCAAATTAAAACAATGAAGCACCTAAAGCGGCTTATATAACTCAATTATTCAATCAACATTAAATCGGCAGTATTGGCAGATTTAAGTGGTCGTAAGGCAAAGGTTGAACGCGTATGCCGAATACCTTTAATCGAATAGAGCTTTTTACGTAAAAAGCGTTCGTAATGTTCGGCATCTTTTACGGCCACTTTCACCAAGTAATCATAGTCACCCGTTACTAAATGCGCTTCAATTACTTCGGGAATGTCTGCCAAAGCCTCACTAAAGTTTTCTAGCATTTCATCGTCATGGCGTTCTAGCGTAATTTCAATAAAGAACAACTCGTGAATACCAATCGCTTTTGGGTTTACGTTTACTGTATAGCCTTCAATAATTTTTAGACTTTCTAAACGTTTGAGTCGAGTCCAGCAGGGTGAAGATGAAAGCCCAACTTCTTCGGCGAGCTGCGCAACCGTTAAGCGTCCATTTCCACGAAGGGCAGATAATATTTTCCGATCTATGCGATCTAGTGTGTATTCTGTGCTGTTCAAAATATAAACCAAAGAAGATTCTTCTGTTAATTTTTAATATACGTGATTTTTATGCTGAGATCATTTAAAAAAAACTGAAAATACAGTAAACATTTTGAGTGACACAGCCATACACTATTTCTATGCATCGAACTCTACTGGATAGGAGTTGTGATGAAGCAAAGAGCACTGTTTCAGTAAGGGTGACTAAACAGTGCTCTTTGCGGATCTTATAAAAAATTAAATATTAGAAATTTTTGATTCGAAAACTGCTTTTATAGTTGAAGAAAAGTCACTAAAAGAAATTATCTTTATCTGCTGCTTAGTTTTATATTTGACAAATTTATTTAAACATTTGTTAGGTACTCTCATAAACTAAATCTATCGATTTAATGAAGTTAATTCTCATTTTTATTTTATAATTATTCTTATATGGTTTTATAATCTCATTCATTGAAAAATATAAAGTATGTTATTTAAACCTACATCAAAATTTTAATTTAATCATTATAAGTGCATATAAAACTAATCCCATAATTTTAATAAGGTGATGAAATATTCAAAAGATAAGAGGATTTATCTAACTTTCTTATTATTAATAGACACTTATACACAATTATTATTTAATACGTCCGCAACATTGCCACTAATACTTTTAATAATTTTATCGGGGAAATAATGCGTAATTTTTTAGTAACAGCTTTCACTTTATTGATAGGCACATCAGTTTATGCTGCTCAAGAGCCTAAAACTTATATACAACGAACAACTTGCGAGAGAACAGTACAACTACATGGTTTTTTAAGCCGTGCTCAACTTGATTGTAATTATCACTATACTTCACAAGAATTAGTTCATGAATCTGACAAATGTACCAAACATGAACTAGGTGAAAAGTATGGTAGAGAAGTTATGAGATTAGGTATGGACCAATTTGAAGCACGCAAACGTGAAGATATGAAAGGCCAATTATGTAGCACAGTTTTAAAAGAGTTTCCAAACTATATTAGAAAATAAAATGGAATCTTAAAAAACCTCTGTAGCAAAGCCGATAAAATGGATTTTATGATTCATTTTATCGGTGTATCTTTAAATATTACTGATAATTTTAAATCTCAAAAAATAAAAGATAATGTAATGGATTAATAATTCGTTTTACTAAAACTTTTAATGATTTATTTCTAGCCAATATCACATTGACACTTAAAATCTCTCTTATTATTCTCTGCGGTAGAATGGAGGTGGGACGCTTTATGCGTGCTGATTCTTGTGTGTCAGTCTGTCAACCTGCCTTCATTCACTCATATGCTTATATAAATGAGTAGATCGTATTCATATTTATAATTTAAAGTGCGTTAAGCAAATATAATATATTCTATTCAATAGATTAACGAATCTAATCTAATGAAAAACAAAAAAATTATTTATCCATTTTCTAGCCAATATCACATTGACACCCCAAATCTCTCCGATTATTCTTTGCCTGCTGGCCTACATTGCCAGTCGGTTTTAGCAGACCGCGAGCGTATAGCGCATCAAAAAAGCAATTTTTTGGTGGCGAACTCGTTCGTCCCCCCTTCGTAGCGGTAGGACGGAAGGGGGACGCCTTGTGCGTGCTGGTTCTATATGCCCAGTCTGCTAACCCTCTTTCGTTCTGCCACCATAATCATTTAGCAGTGATTGGCAGAAATTTTATGCATATAGGATTTCATTCATGCCTACTTTTTCTAAATTGGCCTTTGCCAAAGTCTCTCTGTCCATACCATTTAAACAGTCTATAAATCGGTTTAATCGACTCTAAGTCTTTACGTCTTAAGAATCGTTACGACTCAAAAATCATAGCAACAATAAACCCGAGATAGGCGAGCACACCTTTATTGTGCTGCTTTTGCATGCCTGTTTTTAGCGCTCAATTTAAGAGTGACGGCATTTCTATCTCTTTTATATACAACAAAAAATTATTTTAAACGGTACAAATATGCCACCTTTAGTACTTTCTACACGTGCTTTAAAAGTTGTGAATCATGCAATTCATTTATTTCACCATCACGGATTCCATCTTGTTGGTGTCGACAGAATTATCAAAGAGTCTGAAATTACAAAAATGACTTTTTATCATCACTTCCAGTCCAAAGCACGATTTATTGAAATTTGCATACTTGTGCAAAAAGAACGGCTGCAAGACCAAGTCATTGCTATGTTTGAGTATGATCACAGCACAAGCGTAACGAATAAACTTAAAACACTTTATGACGTACATACGGACTTGGAAGGGCTGTATTACTTATTATTTAAAGCCATTTTTGAAACCAAAAATACCTATTCAAATGCTTATCAGGTCGCACTTAAATATAGAACTTGGATAACCAATGAAATTTATAGTCAGCTTAGATTACTAAAAGCTGATGCTTCATTTCATGATGCCAAATTACTTCTGCATATAATTGAAGGAACCATTATCCAAAGGCTCAGTCATAACGATGTAGATGAGCGGGACAAACAATTCGAATATTTTATAGCGATGTTTTTATAAAATACTAAAGATAATAAAAGCCCCGAGGTTGGGGCTTTTACTGTATTAGGGGCTAAGCAAAGCTCTTACCACTTATGGCTATAAGTCACTTTAAGCTTTATACCATTTGCAACTAAGTGGCTGGTGTTATCGTTCGTTCTTAATAATTGGCTATAAAGCGGGTAGTACTTGCGGTTAAACATGTTTTCTAGGCCAATGGTCATGGTGTCTTTCTTGTTAAGCGCAAAACTACTGATTAAATCTGCCGTGGTATAAGATTTTACATCGTAACGACCAAAACTATTTACACCATTCAAACGGTAATCTTCTGAACCGAAGTAAGTAGCTTGTAGACGGTTTGTCCAAGTTTCAGTTGGGCTATAAGAAATATAACCTGTTAGTTTTAATGGTGGAATACGGAAGCCCGTCATGTCCTGTTCAGCACCATTTTGAGGTTTCTCACGGCCTTTCATCCACGTTACGCTACCACCAGTTCCCCAAACATTTGCATCGTCAAGGTAGTCAAAAGTTGCTTCAACACCTGTGACTTTCTCTTTAGTTCGAGCCAGCACTAAACCATTATTGAATGATTGAACAGCACCCAAGTCAGAAGTAGAGTGGAATACAGCTAAGCTTGAAGAGAAGTTATTAAAGTTACCTTTCCAGCCAAGTTCGTAGTTATCAACTTTTACAGGCTCTAAGAATGATGATCCAAGGTTAAAACCTTCACCAGCATTACGAATAATCAAGCCAACATCAGGCAACTGGAAACCTTGGTTAAACGATGCATAAATTGAGTGCTGGTCGTTTGGTGAGAAAGTCACATTGGCATTGTATAACCATGCATCAGCTTTCACTTTTCCACCTGGAACTGTGTAAGGGTTGGTTTTGCCTAATTGTGATAAGGGAACAAAGCTGTCAATTTGCGCATAGCTGTCTTCATAGCGTGTACCAGCTTCTGCTGACCATTGGTCATTAAAGCGGTGTTTTAGCTGTACAAAACCACCGACACTTTGCGTGGTGAGTTCAGGTAAATAAATCAGTTTGCCGATTTTTACAAACTCTAAGCCGCCCGATTGATCATAAATTTTTTGATCAAAAATATCTAAAGGCATCTCACTTTTTTCACGGCTAAAGTCACCACCCCAAACCAATGAGGTATCACCTAAAAACTCAAGGGGAGTGGTCACCGTTAAGCGGCTACCGAGTACATTATTTTCTTGATAAATCTGGTCGACTTGTTTACCACGGTTGGCATTTCCACGGGCATCAAACGGTGAAAAACGGGTAAAGAAGTCGCGGTAATAAATTTGAGCATCAACTTTATTACCAAAAAAGTCTTTATGGTTATAGGTTAAATTGTAGATCTGGTTTTCGTTTTTATTTTGGTCTTTGAGCTTTAAGCCTTTAATGGCTTTGGCTGGTACGGTTCCAGCTGGAGCATTCTTAATACTTGGACTTGGGTCAGATGCATAGTCTGAGTCTTGCTCAGCATTATAGTAGTTTGCAGCAAACTGGAGGTATTGGTTGTCATCAATGTGATAACCCAGCTTACCGCCAATGCTATAGCCATTTGAGTCGTAAAGGTCGCCCTGACTTGGTTCGGGTGCAACACGGTCACCACTTGCATCATATGGGCTACCAATACGTTGATAACCAAAGTCGAGCGCATAGTCAAAAGCGTTAAAACTGCCCGTAAAATACTGGTGAATATCACCACTTAAAGCATTAGAACGTAGATTTGTAAGTGGTGTTTGAAGTCCAACGACCGTTTTAGCCGTAGGTTCACCGCCCGCAGCTTTCGTGGTAATTGAAATAATACCGCCCGCAGCACCGCCACCATAAATTGCGTTACTGCCACGAATCACTTCAATGTTGGCAATACTTTCAGGGTCAATGGCTGAAAGTCCTCTCGCTGTATCACGAGTGAGGTTCATTGGAACGCCATCGACCAAAATAAGCGCATTACGGCCACGTAAAGTTTGACCATAGTCAGTAATAGTTCGGCTTGAGTCGGATAGGCCGGGTACGGCTTTGGCTAAAACAGTCGCAATGTTGCCAGACGAACCATTTTTCAAAAGTTCAATTTGTTTTTCATCGAGCTTGGTGACTTGCTTGGCAGAGGTAGAGAGTTCATCTGCACGTGAAGCGGTAATGGTAATAGTAGGGAGGGCTTCAGGCTTTTTTTCTGTTTCTGTGGTTTCAGCAGGTGAAGCGGCAAATGCCGAATTTGAAAGAATAATGGCTCCTCCAAGTGAAAGAAGTGGAATGATATTTTTAACTTCAGACTTTCTTGTAAAAAGTTTATTACTTTTCTTATTTGCCATTGTCTCGCCCTGAGAGTGATTTTAAATTGAGCGAATTATAAATGAGAATCATTGTAATTAACAATATTATTAATTGCATTAAAATAATATATTTGAAATTTATTCAATGAATTAGGGGAATAGGCATTTATTCCCCTTAAAAGATGTGAACAGTTATGAAATGTCTTTAAAGGTATTTAGATGGTTTTGATGGGCACGGCGTATAATGCTGCGGTCATCCCCGAGCACAAAAAGCTGAACAGATTGTTGTTTCCATGCCGCGATATCTTCAGGTTGTCGAGGAATGGCGCAGAAATGCTTTTGACTATTTTTAGTCTTTAAATACATCTCTTGAACTTTTTCTTTCACTTTTGGATGGCTAGTTTGCCACGGCATTCCCATAGATTGAGAAAGGTCGGCAGCACCTTCCAGAATAATATCGATACCTTCAACTTTTAATATTTCATCAAGTTGTTGTAGTCCTTCCAAGCTTTCAATCATGGCAATGACAACCGTTTCGTTTGCAGCCTGTTGAACAAAACTCGCTAAATCGTCCATGCCGTATCGATTTAATCTTGTCGAGTTGAGTCCTCTTTGCCCAAGCGGCATATAGTGGCAATAGTTCACCGCCTGTTGAGCCTGCTCCGCATTTTCAATACGCGGAAACACAATGCCCGTTACCCCTGCATCGAGCAGAGGTAGTACGAGGTGGTTCGCGTTTAACGGCACTCTTACAAACACATCAAGAGGCATGGCTCTAGCAGCTAAAATCATGGTCTCGACTTGAGACGTACTAAATAAAGTATGTTCCAAGTCGATAATAATAAAGTCGTAGCCCGCAAGTGCCAGTTGCTCGACATTAATCGGAGAAGCTACGGAACAAAAGATTCCGTAGAGCGTCTCGCCATTTGCTATTCGTTTCTTAAAAGAAATCGAATGCTTATTCATATTCAATTTCCTTAATAAGGCTGAGCGGGTTGGGTGTGGTTTGTACTCTCAAGCGAATTTCCGGAAGAAAACGACGGCTTGCGAGCTGTTCAATATCGATGGTGTCATCTGTAAAGTTAAACAATTCATATCGCTCAATAAACTCTGGGTGAGCTTCTTTATGCTGATTGATGATGGTTCTTAACATGGTCCAGAATTTGATTTCATCGAAGTCATAATGTTCATTTAAGAAAATTGCTAACTCGGCCAGATTTACAAACCAAAGCGCATCTTGAGTAAAGTCTCTGAGCTCATTTGGAGAGTGGGTTTCCAAGAACGAGTTCGGGTTAATTTTGGCGTGTTCTTTAGGTGCATCTTGCAAGTTAGGTAAAAGATTCGGCTCGCGTAAAAGATGACGACTAAAACGAATTCCATCGTGGAAATCTTTCAAGGCCGCTTTAACTGGTAAGCCATTTTTATGAATCAGTACCATGTTTTGCGCATGTGATTCTAAAGCGAGACCGTGGCACCATAAAATATGCATGATGGGTAGATAAGCATTGGTGAGTAATTTTTCTAACCAGAACTCGATACCATACTCTTGAATCCACTCATCAATGAGAGGTTTTTGGTCAATATCAACTTGCATCAAACCTGTTACTGGCGTGGCCGATTCACCTTCTTTTAAGTAGCTGTAAATACTTTCGCGCCAAATGCAGGCGAGTGCGCCGTATTGAACAGGAAGGGCAATCTGCTGATTCACTGAAAGACCGCCAATCTCTCTTAAAATAACAGGCTTACGCTGTTTTTCTAAAATATGGTCTTGCTCAACAATGTTATACAGCCAGTCACTCATTTTTGCCGCATTTTGAACGGTATGTGGTGCCAATACGCGAGAGGTCGAGGTATTGACCAAATTCATTGCCAACTTAAGAGAAAGCGCCGAGATATCACTAATATTTGATAAAGTTCGAATCGACTGCTGTGGTAAATAAGTTGGACCTTCAATATCTAACGGAATGATCAGTTGGTTGCTAATCGCATCTTGATAATACAATTCAATAATTTTATCCCACTGCCACGGATGAATTGGGGTGAGGATATAATCTTTAAAATCTACATTTTGCTCTTTCAATTGATCGTTAATGGCTTGTAGATCTTTCTCTGAAAAATGCTGTTTATAAAGCTGTTCTAAGTTAATGGTTTCACTTAAAACCAGTTTGCATAAACTGTTATGAGTCGCTACCCATTGAACCGTAAAACCTTCAGAAAGCTCGGGTGCATATTTTTGATTTTCTTTTAAATCGAAGCCGATACGTGACTTAAAGCTTGGGTGATATAAATGGGCGTTGGTAATTCGCGCTTCTTGTTCTAGGTAAGGCAAAGTTCTTAAAGGTTGAGCAGGTGCTTGGCTCAAAGTTTGCGCATGTTTAACGTAAGTTAAATTGAGTTCATCATTAAAGTTTTGCCATTTAACTGGGTCAGCTTCAATAATATTTTTGAGGTCGGCAAGTAGCGTTTTTAAGTTAGGGCAAGTTTCAGCGTCTAACGTAATATCAGAACGGATTAAGCTTGAAGGATCTAGCTTAATTCGTTTAAAACTAAAATGTCGTTTGGCCGCGCAGGTATAGAAAACGGTATCGGAAATATAGAACTTGATTTGACCTTTAGAAAATTCGTATTTAAAAGTATTTTCAAAAATGAGCGCTTCTAATAATTGACCCATCACGCGATTTTCCGCAAGGGTTTTATAATTGGTTTGTTGTGTTGGTTGAAGAGGGCAAAGCGCTTCTGCGCCGCGATATTTATAAATAGGGTTTTCAACTTCAATCCAGATTGGATTGCCACCACTGTGGTAGAGCGTATTTAACATATTTGCCTTAATTGGTAATGTGAGTGAATGAATTAATAAGTCGCGGTACTGCTTGCCTTTGGCAGTAAAGTTTTCTTGTGTGAGGGTAAGACGGGTGGCTTGCCAAAGTTCAGATTCTTCAATTACCGTAACTCGTGCAATTGCACTGATGAGATGAGCAATATGGTTGATCACGAGGTAATATTTTAAAAAGGTCCAAGCATCTTTTTGAGAGAACCAAACAGTACTATCTTCAGAAATAGATGAGTCGTCTTCTATCATTTCTGAAACAATACTAATGCCTTCCATGTCTCGAAGAATAAGACGATGCGGATAACCGTTTTTAAATTCCATTAAACTGTTTTGCATGTGCGCTTCTACGCTAATACCTTTGTTTGCAAACAATTCAACTAATGGAATAAGTGAAACTTTAAGGTACTGTTTCCACCAGAAAGTAATGAAGTCTTTCGCATCGGTCGATTGTAAGTTTTGATTCGGTGCTGCTTGCTGAATAAAGCTTAAAAGCGGGATTTCATGGTTTTCGTTTTCTTCAACCAAGCCACCGAGCATTCGGGTATTTTCTAATACCTCTGGCGTAAGCCCCGCTCTATAAATAATGCCAAATGAACTTTCAAGCTCTGGGATTTTGACTGTTTTTGCTTCTAACTCCGGCAGAATCAAAAGGTCGGGATATTGCTCATTAATCTTGTGATTAATAATAATTTTGCTCGCATCAATGGCACGTTCCATTTCATCCATTGGGTTATTACGAATGAAACTGGTAATACGTACATCAATTGAAAGCTTTAAGAATAGGTTCGATCGAGGTAGCCACACGGTGCGAACGGATGAGGTCGGCCATACCGTTTGACCTAAAGCGCCCAGATAGATCACGTCTTGGCTGTCTAAATATTTCTTTAAAGATGGGTGTTGAAGTAAGAAGTTGGCTTGCCAAGGGTGGGTGGGCATGAGTTCATAATTTGCTAATTTTTCTTGCAAACGATTTTTCGCAGCTTCTAAAACTTCCTCTTCAATATGGTGAGAAGGTTCGTTCTCGCTGACCAGTTTTTGTATTAAAGACGAATGAACCGCAAAGTAATGGAGTTGAAAACTTGCACCTAACTCGGGGCTATACTTTTTCATGTCCTCTTTAGAAAAACCTAAATTGGCTTTAGAGGTCACATGAAAAGGGTGCCCATATAACATGCCTTGTTCAGTAGCCTGAAAACCACTCAATGCTTTAGTTGCTGTTTTGGAAGGTCTATTTTCTAAAAAGAATTTTGTGTTCTCGATACTATTGGTAATATCGGAATACAGGTTTTTATTTTGGTTTTTATCTTTCAATAAGCTATTCAGTTCATCTGTAATCAGCTTCACTAACTGTTTAGGGTCGGTGAGCGAGTCAAACGTATTGTCGTTTAAATTTTGCAGAACAAAACCACGTTGATATCTGTGATAACCCGTAGTTGATAAGTGCTGAACTGCGCCATAAACAACCGTGTTAGATGCATGAAATGTATAAGCAAAATACAGGGTATTTGGTTGCTCTGCATATAGGGTGAATAAAGGAGAGTCTTGAGCTGGAATAATGCATTCTTCAAGATTCACTTTGAGTTCACGAAAGAAAGTATTCAGGTACTGTTCGAAAAGTTTATAAGACCATGCATCTGTTGTAATAATTGAGTTCATTCTTGTGCCTCTTTTAAAATTGTATCCATTAAGAATCTGTTCAAAATCACCACTAATCCCGCACCGATAAAAAATAGTGAGGTGCAGATTAATGCCGCGGTAATATTGAAAAATGAGTAAGTGAGCGTGATGGTGATTGGGCCAATAAGTTGCCCTAAGACAAAGGCACTGTTAGAAATACCAATCACTTTTCCTTGGCTTTGAGCGCCAGCTTTTAGAGAAATGGTATGTAAGATCGAAGGAATAAGGGCTGCAAAGCAAAAGCCTTGTATGAGTCGTAATACAAGAACTAGCCAGATATTCGAAACCCAGATCAATGCAAAAATCGTGATGCCGCAAATCAAAGATGCGTAAATGAAGTTATTAAAAGAATCTCCTTTATCATCATTTCGTTTTCCCCAATAGGTCGCAGCAATAAAGGCTGCTCCCCATGAAAGCGCATGAATGGTTCCCGTTAAACTCGCAGCAGATAACGATGAGTGAGTGCTTTGGCTTATTTCACTAATGTATAAAACAAAGCATGACACCAAACCAAAGCCGCCCGCTTGAACCAAAATGCCGGCGCTTAACCATGAAAAAATCGTTCTATCAAAGAAAGCTGGAAGCTTAGATTTCTCTTTGGTTTTTGTGACCTCTGCTTTAACGGGATTAGTTAATACAAATGACGCGATCACAATGAGCGTCATCACAACAAATGCTGTTGCGTTGAGTAATACTTCAACCCGCCATTGATCCATAAATATCCCGCCGAGCACGGGGCCACATAGGCAAGCTAGCGCAACACTACTTTGTAGTTGCCCAAAAGCGGCACCACGTTGTTGTTCATTAGAAAGATATGAAACATAGGCATTTAAAATGACTGAGAGACCGCAAAAACCGAGTAAAATTCGCGCAAAAATAAACAGGTATAAATGCTGGGCGCTCGCCATGAGCAGTATTGAAATACAAAAACCAGCCAGAGAAAGTAGCAAGGCCTTTTTATGGCCGAATGTGTCGGATAGGTGTCCCACAATCGGTGCTGTAAATAAACTGCCAATAGCCGGAGCCGCAAGTGCCAAACCTGCCCAGATAGTGGGAGCACTCATATGCGCCGTCAGTTTTTCCATATAGAGCGGCATGATCGGAATCAGCACCATAAGCCCGAAAGTGGAAAAAAACTGACAGAGCAAAATAATGAAATGATCTAGGCGAGATGAGCGCATGATTTAGATATCCATGGTCTCATAGCTAGAAACAGATAAGCTGTGATAAGGGTTTGGCGTACTTCCTATTTTACTTGGCATGCCTGTTGAGTCGCTTTCTTGCGCAAGTAAAGGCGTAAGTAGCTGTTTGAATGGCCAATTCTTATTGTCAAAAAGATAAGTTTGAATTAGTGATTTTGTTTGTTCTGAAATCGGTTGGGTTTCTACAAAATCTTGAATAATGTCTTGTACCATCTCCCAAAAATCGCTTTCTGTACGATCCGTATATTTCAAGGTAGCTAGAGCAATTGGGTAGAGGTTAATTTGAATCCCTAAGGTAATGAAGTAATTAAATAAGTCTTCATTTTTAGTAAAGATAAGATTGTTCGGTGTACTGGTATCAATGATATAAACCGGAGGTATAAAACCGCTTTCTTCAATGGCTGTGGTACATATTCTTAAGGTATCGTGGTCACGTAAAATAAAGCATTTCAACTTGTTATTTTCATAACACACCATGGTGTTTTGCCCGTGGCATTCAGGCATGATTCCTTTTGCCCAAAGCGTTAAAAATGTTTGAATAAAATGAACGCTTAAGTCTTTTAGTAATGTCCATTTGTCACCCTTAATGCCTAAAGTTTCCCAAGGGTCAACATATGTACAGCTTAAAGCTGACATAGTGATTGGTGTGACATTTTTGTCTTGGCAAAAGTCAGGTAAATGTCGGACTTGGCAACCAATTACACCTAAATTCTTTACAATCGGCTCTTGTTTACCCAGCACCCACCAATGCGTTTCATTACTTAAAAAGAGGCGATTTTTTAATAAAGAAGTTTTATTAATGACGTCATTTAAAAAATCATACGCCGTATGACCATTCATTAAATAACGGCCTGGCATAGAGCGGATTGCACCTAATGTCTTGGCATTGGTCGAAAGTTTTAAATGCAGTGTAGGTTTTGTGTTGTGAATAAGCGTTCTTAAAGAAGAAGTCGGTAAACCAATTGTTGTGACATGGTTCAGGTCAATACCACCGTACTTATTTTCATCAAACTTTAAATAGCGATGTTGAGTCTCTAGCAAAGGCAGGGCTAAGTAGTCCTCTGAAAGCTGAGCCATTTTTTCAACAATAAGACTTTCCTCAACTTCTGATAACAGAAGCTCTTTGTGAGGAATTGACTCCATATTATTGATCACATCATCTTTCTTAAATGCCCACCAATACACCTCAATTTCTTTTTGAGTTGTGAGTGGGGCAAGTTCACCTTTTGAGTGCGCGAATGGATGAAATGGGCGGTCAGCGACCAGCGATAGCAACTCGCTTTTGATTAAAGGCGAAGAAAATGAAAGTGCTGACTGTAAAATTTGAGGAATTTTTTCAGCCGTTACTAAGTTGTCTAGCCAATAATCAATCGCTTTTTGATGGTGTGGTGACGGCCACCAAGTTGCTTGAGTTAAATAGTTAAAAATTTCAGAAATCGAAACTTTAGATGTTGTATTGCTTAAGAGGTTATGAAGTAAAACTTCGGGTTGGGTAACATAGAAAGGATTTACACCATCTACTTTTAAACAGCTGAAATAGAGTTCCAACTCATCATTGAGAGTAATTGCCAGATAAGGCTTTTTATAGGAAATATGATCTTTAAAATCTCCATAATTCTCCATGTAGAGGGCATCTATCGTTTTTTGTAGTTGTGCTGTGTAAATCCGATCTAACATTTTAGTTATTCCTATTCTTATAAAAGCGGTAGAACCGTGCCAACGTTTTGTTCTTGTGCAGCATTGAAGAACCACTTCGCGCAGACAATATCGTCAATTGCCATGCCCATTGGGTTGAGCAAAATGATTTCATCTTCGTGTTCACGGCCGTTTTTATGACCAATAATGATGTCGCCAAGTTCAGCATGCAGTTTTTCACGACTGAACAAGCTATCTTCAACCAACACGTTGATGACTTTCTTTTCTCGGTTTGATTGGTCCCAGTCATCTACAATCACTTTGTCTACTTTTAAGAAGACTTCGGGTTCGATGTCCATAATTGAAATGTTTGAAACAAAGCAGCCTTTTTTAAGCCACTCAAACGGAATGTAAGGCTTATCTGAAACGGTACAGGTAATGAGGACATCGGCTTGCACAATTGCAGACTTAGCACTGTCATGAATTTCAATTTCTAGATTCGGATATTCTGATAAGAACAATGCTTTGAGTTTTTCAGCTGCTTCAGGGTTTACATCAAATAAATGGATTTTTTTCACTTGAGCGTATTGCTCAAGTACAGTTTTAATCTGCATTTGAGCAATTGGACCGCAGCCAATTACGGTAATGTCTGAAAAGTCTTTTTTTGCTAGATACTTAATCGAAACACCCGTAATTGCAGCAGTTCGCATTGCACTAATTAAGCTGCCTTCCATCACTGCAACCGGATAATTTGTTTCTGAATCATTTAAAACAATCAGTGCGCTGGCACGCGGAATATTGAATTTTTTAGGGTTATGTTGTCTTGAACCAATCCATTTGATTCCGGCAATCGGGTCGTTGCCACCTAAATAACAAGGCATAGCGATAATACGGTCAGCAATATGGTCTGCACCTTGCCAGCGAAGGTATGGTTTTAAGGGTTGTACAAACTGTTTATTTGCATGCAGGGTTAAACCTTCAGTGATCGCTTCAATAAATGAATTACTATGATTTGCTCCAAGATTTAATAAATCTGATTGACTTAAATAGCGAAGGGTAGCCAAATTGCTCATGAATATGTCCTAAGGAGAAAGTTAAACAACATTTTGTAAAGTAAGGTTTTCTTGACGTCGTACGTTTCGATTGAAGTGACGCTTTTTGATCATTTCGAACCATTCATCTTCATAAACCAGATCGAGATAACGGTCGCCGCGATCGGGTAAAAGCGTTAAGACGCATGAACCTTCGGGAATGGTTGGAATCAGTTTTTTTATGGCTGAAATTGATGAGCCGCTTGAACCGCCTGCAAAGATTCCTTCGTGTTCAAGAAGTTCTCTACAACCAAGTGCCGACTCGTAGTCATCTACATAAATGACATCATCAATTTCATCGGGGGAGAGGAGAGCCGGAACAGTACTTGCTCCAATACCGGGAATTTCGCGTGGACCAGATGTACCACCAAACAGCACAGAGCCGACAATATCGACAGCAATGACTTTTAATTCTGGAAATCTTTCTTTAAGGCGACGAGACACGCCCATAATCGTTCCGGAGGTACTTGCTCCAATCACGAGGTAATCAATCTTGCGATCAATTTGATTTAGGATTTCTTCTGCTTCACCAAAGTAATGGCTTTTCCAGTTGTTTGGATTGGCATATTGATTAATCCAAACCGCATTTGGCAGTTGTTGGCATAGCCGTTTTACAGTGTCAATTCTGGTTTTTAAATATCCGCCGTTTTGGTCTTTCTCAGAAACCATTTCGATATTGGCTTTATAAAGCTTCAGCATTTGTAAATTTGCTGAGGCAATTTTTGGGTCAATCACGGCAGTAAATTTTAATCCATATATTTTGCAGGCCATTGCAAGCGCAATAGCTAAGTTCCCTGATGAACTTTCAACAATATGGCTGTCTTTATTAATCACTCCAGATTTCAGGCCTTCCTGTAGCATGAATAATGCTGGACGGTCTTTAATACTTCCTCCTGGGTTTAACAATTCCATTTTCGCAATCACTGAGACTGATTGATGCGTGAATAGCCTTGATAGTTGTAATAGTGGCGTTTTACCTATGCATTCGAGAATATTTTCATGGATCATGGCAGATCTTCTCAGGTTTTTATGTGTTGTAAATGATAATTATTATTAATTAAATTATTATTACGATTTATTCCAAGATTGTTGCGGTTTGTAAAGAAAAAACAGGAGGAGTTATAGGAATTTTCACTAATTTTTTTGTTCTAATTCTTTGAATAATAAACTCTATATTTTACAAAAGTTTAAATTAATAAACTTTTTAAATATAAGCAGATAGGCAGGAACTTACTATTTTATAAAATTTAATCACAGTGAAAAAATAAGTGAGTTGACGAAAAAATGAAGAAAAATAGGTGATGAGGAAAGTTTTTTCATTCATAACTCTTCATACCAAGGTAAGTTTATTGAAACAAAAAAGCTGTAATTTGATAAAAAGAGCACTTCTTATGAAGGAGCTAAGTAGATAAAGCAGTGTTGAATAACTAGTCTTATTTTAAAAATGAAAATCTACTTATTGCCTACTTGAATCATTTTTCTAAAAATTAATCTAATTTAGCGATTAAGTATTATAGACGTGTTGTATTTATGACGACATATGTAAACAAGCCTTAATCTATAACATACGAACACTTTAAAATTATTGAAAATAAAGTTGTAAGGTGTAAGGGTTTGGATTTTTTTAATTATTATCGTGATCTTCAAGCTGAGTTAAGCAACTATCCTTGGCTAGAAATGATAGTTTCACTCACAATTTTGATTTTATTTGCTGCGTTGGCAAACTTTATTGCTAAGCGAATTATTGTTAGGGGAATCCGTCATTTAGTGACTAAAATCAAGTCACTTAACCAATCTGTTTTTGCTCAGCATAGTGTTATTAAGCGATTTGCCAATATTGTGCCAGCCATTGTGATTATGAATGGTATTACCACTGTTCCACACTTATCTGAAAAAGCCATTGCTTTGGTACAGATGGGCGCACAGGCATTTATTTTCCTGACTATTGCACTCACTATTAGTGAATTATTAAATATATTTAACTTAATCTATCAGCGTAATCCAAAGTCTAGAAATAAGCCGATTAAAGGTTATTTACAACTCGTTAAACTCATCATTTTTGTTGTTTGTGGTTTGATGATTTTAGGTACTTTCCTTAAAAAGGATGTATTTACCTTACTGGCTGGCTTCGGTGCGATGGCAGCCGTATTAATGCTGGTATTCCAAAATACCATTTTGTCATTGGTCGCGAGTGTACAAATTGCTTCTTATGACATGGTACGTATAGGAGACTGGATTGAAATGCCATCGTTAAATGCCGATGGTGATGTGATTGATATTTCATTGCATACAGTCACAGTCCAGAACTTTGATAAAACCTATACCACCATTCCAACCAATAAACTCGTAACGGACACTTTTAAAAACTGGCGCGGTATGAGTAATGCCGGTTGTCGCCGTATGAAGCGTTCTCTTTATATTGATCAAACTAGCGTTCACTTCATGACTGAAGAAGAGCAGCAAAAACTTAAAGATTTTCTATTATTAGATCAATACCTCAATGCCAAGCAATCTGAAATTGAAGAATTCAATAAGCATTTAGGGAGTCAGTCACGCTATAACAAAAGACGTTTAACCAATATTGGGACATTCAGAGCATATGTTGAATTCTATTTACGTCAGCATAAGGGCATTGCTCAAAACCAAACTCTTATTGTTCGTCAATTACAACCGACGAGTGAAGGTCTACCTTTAGAAATTTATGCTTTTACCAATACTACGGCGTGGGTTTCTTATGAAGCAATTCAGTCTGATATATTTGATCATCTCATCGCGATATTGCCAGAGTTTGGCTTAAGAGTGTATCAAGCGCCTTCAGCCTATGATTTTCAAAAACTAACAGTAGAATAACTAAATAGAAGAATGCTATCTTTCTTGATTTTTCAAATAGATAGCATTCTTTTAATAATTTTATACATTAATTAATAATTATTTTTGGAAAATTATTATTAAATAGCGGTATAAATTGACTATACCAAGTTATGTGCGTTTCATAACTTGAAAAGATTAATTTTTAAGCAAACTCGATCTATAACTTTTCAGGAGTAAGGCTTAAGTAACAATTTTGACACTTTGAACAAAGAAAATACTAAATGTTTAAGAATAACAAACAATAAAGTTGCTTTACTAAAATTTGTTAGGTGAGTTGGAGTGTTTGAATGGCTACAGCAATAGAGAACCGAGCTAGACAACTTAAAAACGCAAAACGTGGAGGATATGCGCCAACCATTGCCAAAGATGTAAACAAACACAAAGTCCAAAAACTAAGGAGAGCTCTAGACGAAGCCCGGCGATATGTGAGTGAACTAAATGACGAAACCATTATCTTTGACGATCAAGACGCAAGGCAAAAGGCTGAAGGAGCCAAAGCAATAATTGAAATGTTTGAAGCAGCTTTAAGCGGTGCATGAGTACCATCAAGCTAAAACATAAATTATAAAAGACCTTGCTGAAGACACGGTTAACTTTTCAGTCCCTCGACTAAAAACTCGTTATTCAGCAAGGCAGCAAATAAAAAAATAATTCAAAAATTTCTATATTCTATTTTTAGCTAAGACAGCACAAAAAATATAAGTCAAATAATATTATTGATGAGCTTAATTTTTTTTCAGAAAATTATTACCAACTATAAAATCTTTCCGCACATAAAATGCGACGAATTTTGCATTTTATTTAATTGCTGTGGCTTATTATGGAAGGCAGTTTCATAACCCTCTTATTGATTACATTTGGCATTTCAACACTTACATACTGCAATAATATATCCATCATACTTCCCTAAAAATCTGATTAATCACCAAAGTCAGAATAAGAGGGAAGGAACCATGCCAAAATTTCTAATAATCGCCGAGAAGGTGTATAAAAAATTCGAAGAAGATAAATTGTTCTCTGATAACCTGATTGAACAATTAAATAATTTGGTCAGTATTATTCGAAAAGAGATAAAGGGAACCCCCTGTAAACTCAAATATAATTTTATAGACTTTGAAGAATGTCTAAGTAAACCCTTAAATGAATGTTCAATTAAACTCGACATGAGCTTAATGCCTAAATATAAAAATAAGGGTGAATATATTATGTGGTTAGCAAGCTTTATTGAAAGAATTACAACAGGTGGTCAGCCAAAACTTCCACCACTTTCAAGTATTGTACCTGCTGACTTTAATACTAAAAAAGAAACTCAATCCGTACTTGAAAGTAAAAAGGCAGTATCAGAAGAAAATGCCAAGATGATAGTGAACTATTTTAATTCCGAAGAGTATAAAAAAAATAATAAAAAAATAAATCTGGTTTAAAACCTATAAAAGTGTGTGTCCACCGCACTTTTATAATTGCTGATAAATTTCAGCAACCGCCTTCTGGGGCGGTTTTCTTTTATATAATTTATTTACTTTATTTGATGGTGACAGTCTTATAATATGCACTTTTTAATTATCATAAGCGAATATTACATATTATGAAATTACGATTTTTTATCTTGGGTTTACTTATTTGTACTAACACTACGGCGGCACCAAACACAAGCTTTGAAGATGAATATTATAGTATTTTAGAAAAATTCCATATAGTTCAAGCACAAAGAGATGCTTTTATCAAAAAGAATGCGAATAAAAATTTAACCAGTTCGCAAAGGAAAAAGCTAGATTCAATAGAATGTAGCTATATGCAATCCGAATTAAAATATAATGAATTTCTTATTTCTAGATTTAAAGAATATAAAACTTTCATGAAAAGATCTGGTCTAGTAGTAGCTGCTGATAAAGAGTTAATTCAAATGGATATTGATTCTTTAAAAGAAGAAATAAATGGTCCTAATGGAAAGTGTAAATAACTATAAGCACCGATAACGGTGCTTTTTAAAAGGAATTTTTTTATTTTCAATACGATATACATTACATACTTAAACAATTAGATCGGCAGAGTAAAACTTGAAGTGCGACATAAACCACCTAATTAATTTAAAGGGTTTATGGAGTATATAAAATTGTCATACCATCATCTTAACTTTGAAGATCGTACTGCATTAATGCTTGAGTCAAGAAAAGAAGGCTTTTCAGCCAGAAAATTTGCTGAACTCATTAAAAGACATCCTAGTACGATCTATCGTGAGCTTAAAAGAAATAGCATCAATGACGTTTATCAAGCTCGATATGCTTCTGATAACACCTTCGCTAGACGTAGACGTGGTCACAGAAAACTCAAAATCGATTCAATCCTCTGGAAATTTATTGTTGAAGCGATCCGTTGTTTATGGTCTCCTCAGCA